>CAVDRA010000005.1:0-24403 GCA_963611155.1 bacterium
GGCTCATGGTCTTGGCGTTATGGATTTTGTGGTTTCAAGCGACTGTGTTTATCATGATATGGACGCGACGGGCTTTGGCTATAAAGTCGGACAGATTCCTCAGATGTCTGTTTATTCTTTTGAGGCGGACAAAAAAATGATTGAAATTTGCAAAAAGGCATTTTCTGAAAGTGAAGAGTCGAAAGGCCATAAAATGATTGAGGGAAGAATTGCGACTGGAGATCAGTTTATTTCCGACTCTGCCGCAAAGGCAAAAATTGCTGGAGATGTGAATCCTGCGTGTGTTGAGATGGAGGGGACGGCAATTGCCCATGCATGTTATTTGAACAAAGTCCCGTTTGTTGTGTTGCGCTGCATGAGCGATATGGCGGATGATTTGAGCAGCAACGGATATGAATTTAACGAGGGAATTGCCGCGGAATTGAGCGCAAAAATTTGTGAAAAAGCTGTGAAAATGATTTACTAAAGATTTTATTTTTTATAAAATCCCACTAAAAATTGAGGTGCGGAATGGACGGACTAAAAAAATACAAGGTTGATTCTTTTAATCTTGACCATACAAAGGTTGTTGCGCCTTATGTCCGCTTAGCGGCAAGAAAGGTCGGCAGCAAAGGCGATGTCGTCACGAAATTTGATGTGAGAATTTGCCAGCCGAACAAGGAATTTATGGGTACGGGCGCTCTTCATGCGATGGAGCATATAATTGCCGAATGTTTACGGGACGAAATAGACGGTGTTATTGATTTTAGCCCGATGGGGTGCCGGACAGGTTTTTATCTGACGGTTTGGGGCGAGCATGACGAAAAATTTATTGCTGATCATTTGATTCCTGTTTTTAAGAAAGTTATTGAATGGCAAGGCGAAATTCCTGCCGCAAACGAGATTCAGTGCGGAAATTACCGTGATATGGATCTGGAAGAAGCTAGAAAATTCGCTGAGAAGTGGCTTTCTGGAATCGAAAAAAAAGGCTGGAATCCGTTTCCAGATGGAAAATAATTAAAAAAATGGAGATTTGCGTTAGGGATAGGAACACCGCTCTTTGAGCGTCCCGGAGCGAGGCGATGGCAAAGCCAAGCCAGAGCGCAGGGATGAGCCGCGCAAGACGGCGAAGTGTGGATAGCCCGACAGCGGTAGCTGGAACGCCCTTAAAAAGTAACTAAGCTTTATGAATTTGAAACAAAAACTAAAAGAGACAATTTTTTCTGTTGCCCCGATTATGGCTATTGTTGTGTTTTTGGGGCTTACGATTGCGCCGATGGAAAATGAGCTTATGGCACGTTTTCTTTCAGGCGGCGTGATGGTGATTCTCGGTTTGACGCTGTTTTTGTCCGGCGTTGATATGGGAATTTCACCGATTGGAGAACGGAGCGGTGCTGCTTTAACATCGAAGCGAAATCTCCCGCTTTTGCTTGCAGCGAGTTTTTTCATTGGTTTTATGATTACGATTGCGGAGCCTGATGTTCAGGTTCTCGCTGATCAGGTGCGCGGAATTGATCCGACAGTCTCAAAATGGGGACTGATTATAATGATTGCGGCTGGCGTCGGGCTTTTTGTGATGCTTGGAATTCTCCGCACGATTTTATCTATTCCGCTGAAATTTATTCTTGTTGCAAGCTATGTTGTTGTTTTTCTGCTTGCGTTTTTTACTCCTTCTGAATTTCAGGGGGTCGCTTTTGATTCTGGCGGCGCTACAACTGGCCCGATGACTGTTCCTTTTATCATGGCTTTGGGAATTGGCGTGGCGGCTGTTCGTGCCAGCCATTCTGAAAAATCTTCAAGCGATGACAGTTTTGGTTTGACGGGTATTGCTTCTGTTGGACCTGTATTTGCTGTTTGTCTTTATGGAATTATTCTTTCGCATTTTGGCGGAGCTGCTGGTGGTGAGGTTTCTTCGCATGCCGCGGAAGCTGTAACTGGACTTGGCGTTTATCTTCATATTTTCCCAGCTGTTTTTTCGGAAGTTGCGCGTGCCTTGGCCCCGCTGGTCTTAATGGCTGTGATTTTTCAAATTTTCCTGATGAAGATGCCGCCGTTTCAGGTTATAAGAATGATTCGCGGACTTTTGTTCAGTTTTGTTGGACTTGTAATTTTTCTTGCCGGGGCGCAGGGCGGATTTATGCCGGCTGGTGAAAAACTCGGCGAGAATCTTGGAAAACTTGCAATTTCGGGAGATAAAGTCCTTGCTGTGCTTAATTCTGTCGGAACAATCGAGCATTCGTTGACTATTCCTGGAATTGTTGAAATCCTGATTTTAATTCTTGTGGGCTGTGCTTTTGGCGCAGTGGTTGTTTCTGCGGAGCCGGCTGTCTGGGTTTTGACTGAGCAAGTTGAAAATATCACAGGCGGAACAATTAAGAGAAAGGTTATGCTTTTTGCGCTTAGCACAGGCGTTGCGCTGTCAATTGGTATTTCAATGGCGCGTGTTCTCTTTGGATTTAGCCTGTGGTACATTCTTTTGCCAGGATATGCGATTGCTTTAACGCTTGCATTCTTCTGCCCTAAACTTTTTGTTGGAATCGCTTTTGACTCCGGCGGAGTTGCTTCCGGTCCAATGACTAGCACTTTTATCCTTTCATTTACAATCGGCGCAAGTGCGGCGACTGGAGGAAATCCTGCTGTTGATGGTTTTGGCGTTATCGCTCTTGTTGCAATGACTCCGTTGATTGCGATTCAGATTCTGGGAATTGTATTTAAGATGAAATCTAGAAAAACAGATGATTCTCAGAAAAAAATTGAAAATTCTGAAATTTCAGGAGGAACAAAATGAGCGGATTTAAATTGCTGATTAGCATTGTTCCTCATGACAAAGGTGAAAAACTTACTCGAGCCGCAATGGAAAGCGGATGTCAGGGCGGAACTGTTTTGATTGGTCGTGGTCTTGCAAAGTCAAATTTGGCTGCTGTGTTAGGACTCGGAGAATCGACGAAAGATGTTGTTTTGATGGTCGTTGGAAAGGATGTGAAAAATTCTGTTCGCAACGCAATTGTTCAATCGGCTTCTGATGAAAAGAGGAATTTTGGCGAGGTTTTTTGTGTCGATGTTGATTCCCTTTTGAAGTCAGGAAATATTGTAAAAAAAGATGAAAAGGAAAATGATATGAACGCAAATCCAGAAAACGAGATGATAACTGTTATCGTGAATAAAGGTTATGCTGATGATGTTATGGCGGCAGCCCGAAAAGCAGGGGCTGGAGGCGGCACCGTCGTAAATGCCCGGGGAACTGCTCGTGAGACCGATAAGCGTTTTTTTGGAATGCATATTGTTCCAGAAAAGGAAATGCTGATTATTGTTGTTCCCGTTGATAAAAAAGAAACCGTTATGTCTGCAATAAAAGAAGTGAAATGTCTTAAAGAGCCAGGAATGGGAATTGCGTACTGTTCTGGTGTTGAAGATTTCGCGCTCTTGGGAAAAAAATAATTTTTTCTGAAAAAGTCTGTGTTCTATGGTATAATCTAAGCCTACATTAAAAGAGGATTTTATAGCATGAACAATCAAGATTTAGACCCTACAATTGCCGCCCTTCTTGCTGAAACCGACAGCAGTTTAAGGCCGGCAACTTTGCCTTCTTTTAAGGATGTTTCTGAGCCAGCGGCGGAAAAAAAGAATTCTGAACCTAAAGATTCAGTCCATAAGGTTGATTTGTCCGCGCATGGTTTTAAGCCGATTGAGAAATTTTTCGAAGACGAGCCTAATCCGTTTTTTGATGATAAAAGCTATTACCGAACTGCGTTGAACGGGGAAGGTCCGTCTGCTCAGCGTGTTCATCAAGTCCTTTCAAAATATCTTACTTGCCAAGACCCAAAAGACCGGACAGTCTATCGTCAGCAGCTTATAACTGCGTGGTGGGAGCTTATTAAGGTTATGAGTTCGAAAGCCGCTGACTATAATCTTGAAATGCCGAAAAGAATGCTTATGCGTTTTGGTGTTGTTCTCCCATCCCTTTTTACGCCAGATCAGAAACAGCTTTTTTCACGTGTGATTTTAAGCAATACAACAGGCGAGCCGGTGTATTACATGGATGAATGGTTTAAGGAAGTTGCTTCTGGACGGCTTTCTTTGTCTGCGACGGATGAAGCTAGGCAACCGCGAAAAAATGATCCTGGCGCAGAGCAGGCGAGAATTCATCAGCTAAAAAGCAAAAATGATGGAAAACTTCAAAATGCGGAAAGCCTTGTGAATCAGAAAGAAACTGAGCGGCAGATGCTTGAGAATGAGCTTAGAAACAGAGTTGATTCGCTTTGTGAACATTCTGCGATTATGGGGCTTGAACCTCATAAGCAGCCTTATACGGAAGGGCAGAAACATCTTTTTGGAGAAATTCAAGAAAAGCTTCGTGCGCTTTTGAAAGTTGACAAGGAACTTGCAGGCTATCTGAAAGAATTTGAGGAAGCAAGGGCAATAAATAATTCGCTTCTCGATAAGATGGAAACTGCGCCGGAAGCGGTTGAGGTTAATAAGCAGGATTTGATTACTGAATGGGGAACTGTCCGTCAGATGGCAAAAATGACTTGTGGAAGACAGGGAAATCAGTTTCCGGTCTTTACGCGCGAGTTTTATCATTGTGTTCCGCGAGGGACTGGTTTCCGCGAAAACGTTCTCGATATTTTAAAGTGGATTGAAGACAACGATCCAGACTGCTTCGTCAGAATTCACAAAAATGTCAAGAACAGGATTGTTCCTTATGTGCTTCTTATTCCGACTTATGGAGACTTTGGTTTTTGCTGGGAGCCGTTTGACCGTTATAACCGGGTGACAAGCCGGGGGCGAATTGTAATTCCGATGTATCCGAGAGATTTGAAGATTTCAATTCTTATGGCGGTTGCAGACCTGAGATGGCAGGTTGCGAAAGAGAAAGCTTCCTATTATTGGATGGAAGAGGGGCTGACAGGCCAATATTACCAATGGATTGAAAGCCAAAAATTAAAAGGTGACTTGAAGTCATATTTTATTTCTGACTATGTTCTTTGGATGACAAAGGAAGTTGATGGAGTTCAGCGCATGGATAAAGATGTGCGCGCGATTTTCTGGCGTTTTATTCCATTTAGTCAGGAAAAGAAGGAAGAACTTAAAAAACGTTCTCTTGTTTATCAGGAACTTTACCAGCGCGATTTGAACCGTGCAATGTCTGACGGATATTGATAATGAAATTGTACAGGCAAGTAAAGGCATTTTTTCTTAGAAACAGAGTCTCTTCGTTTGAATATGAGTGTGTAAAGACTGAAATTTATAAAACGAATCGAGACCTGCTTTCTGTTTGCGCTTTTGTTGCGTCTCTGCTGTTTTTTGTGCTTTTTGCTCTGTCTGGAATTTTTGACTATTCGGCGGCATTTGGCAGTCATTATGCCTATGTTGCGACTTTTTTTATTATGATGGCGATTTTTATTGTCTGCCGTCTTCTGCCAGAAACGAAAAACCAATGGACGTCATTTTTGGTTTATTGTTTTTATATTTCGTTATGCTTGTTTACAATTTACTCTGGAGTTTTTGTCCGGCCGAACGATACTGCGGTTATTTACTTTGTGCTTGAATTTGGATTTCCGCTTATTTTTGTAGACAGAATAGGGCGTTTCTTTTTAATTTCTTTTTTTATGACGGCCGTTTTCTGTGTTTTTTCAATTATTTTCAAAGATTCTGTAGCCTCAGAGATTGATCTTTTTCATGCGGCGGTATTCTTTTTTATAAGTTTCCTTCCAAGTTTTTATCTGACAAAAATCAGGATTCGTGAATTCAGCTTGCGGCAGCTGATTGAAAGCGAGCGAGACACAGACGAGCTTACTGGACTTCTGAATAAGGCCGCTTTTAGCCGGGAGGCAAAAAAGAGTCTTGTGGCAACTAAAAATGGAATTTTGATTATTCTTGATTTGGATTCTTTTAAAAAAATAAATGATACTTATGGGCATTTTACAGGCGATAACGTTTTGAAGATTGTCGGAACCTGCATTAGGAATGTTTTCAGAAATTCTGACGTGATGGGAAGATTCGGCGGAGACGAATTTGTGATTTTTATGGTGAATACAAGCTTGGCCGACATTGCAATGTTTCGTTGCAGGCAGCTTTTACAGCTTTTGAATTCAACGAAAATCTTTCCGAACGACTCGGCAAATAACATGACAATACGGGCGAGCATTGGTTTTGCGAAATTCGAAGCTGAAAATGATTTCGAGACTTTATTTAAAAAAGCCGATGGAGCTTTATACAGAGCGAAAAATGGCGGCAAGAATGTTGTCTGTATGGCGTAATCGTTTCACATTTTTTTTGAAAAGTGATAATCTTTTTAATGCCTATTTTTTGGCAAATAAATTATATATCGAGGAAAAATCATGGACTTTGTACAGAATTTGCGCGCAAAAGCAAAAGCCGCTGGCAAAACAATTGTTCTTTGTGAAGGCGAAGACAAACGTGTTGTGGAAGCTGCTTCAGTTGTAGTAAAGGAAGGAATTGCAAAAATTATCCTTCTTGGAAACGAGGCCGAGATTAAAAAATTCGGATTTGATATGACTGGTGTTCAGATTGTTGATCCGACAACAGATGAGAATGTTGATAAATATGCAGAACTTCTCTACAAGGCTCGCGAAGGAAAAGTAAACAAGAAGACTGGTCTTCCAGAATATGCTGATGTTGCGGCGGCGAAAGAGTATCTTTTGAAATTTGCAAACAACACAGGAAAAATTGAAGGAAAAGACAAAAAAGACAATACAATGTATGGCGCTTTGATGCTCAAAGCCGGTGTTGCGGATGGATTTGTTTCTGGTGCTTGCCATTCGACAGCAAATACTCTTCGCCCAGGACTTCAGGTTATCAAGACAACTCCAGGTGTAACAACAGTTTCTTCTTGCTTTATCATGGTTGCTCCTGATTGTGGAAACAAATATCTTAAAGAGGGCGTTTCTGTATTTGGAGACTGCGCAATCAATATTGATCCGACAGAAGAGCAGCTTGCTGACATTGCCATTGCTTCTGCAGACACAGCTAAAAAAATTGCAGGTCTTGAGCCAAAAGTTGCGATGCTTTCTTTCTCAACAAAAGGTTCCGGCGCAGATCCTAAAAACGGCGATACAGTCGGAAAGGTCCAGAGAGCTACTGCTCTTGCAAAAGAAAGAGCTCCAGAGCTTGCTTTGGACGGAGAATTCCAGTTTGATGCCGCTATTGCTCCAGAAGTCGGCGAGTTGAAAGCTCCAGGAAGCGCAGTTGCAGGACACGCAAATACATTTATTTTCCCTAACATCAATGCGGGAAATATCGGCTACAAAATCGCCGCAAGAATGGGCGGCTGGAAGGCAATCGGTCCTGTTTGCCAGGGATTTGCTAAGCCTCTTAACGATTTGAGCCGCGGTTGCAATGTTGACGAGATTGTTGACACTGTTGCAGTAACAGCTTTGCAGGCATAAGCTTAGTCTAAGACACATTTCAGATATTTTTAACGGGAACTGAGAAATCGGCTCCCGTTTTTTTTTATTGTCTCTTAAAATTTATACAAATCTTTATAAAATTTTTTAAAAATATTGATTTTTTCCGAGGAGGGGGTACTTGAATTGTGAAGTTGGCAGAAAGCTTTGAGTTTTAGCTTGCCGTCACAAGGAGGTGTGATAAAAGTTTTGCCTAAAATAGCGTCAAAGTTTTTATTTGCAAGTTTGCGTTGCAAACTTTTTATCAACTGCGTTAAAAAGCCAAATCTGAAATTGATATTTTCTCATTGACTTTTTATGGGAGAATTTTATGAAGAAAAATTATGCTTTTGGAGTTTTTTCAGCTTTTTTTGTTTCGTGCAGTAATGGCGGTTTGCCTGGAGAAGGGGACTGTGCGGCGGATGCGTCTGGTTTTTCGGTTGGAAAAGAGCTTTCATATGATGGAGACAAGTATCTGGTTTTGAAGAACGTCTTTGTTGAAAATTCGGATCGCTCTGCTCGTGCCGTAGTGCAATAATACGGCGGACTGTTCTATCAGAATGAGAATGAGCAGAAAGTTAGAAGAGAAAAGATTGAGAGTGAATTTAGTCTTCCGGATTATGTGGAATTGTTCAGAATTATATTTAAAAAAGATAAAATTACTAATGGGTATGGAAAATTGGATGATTCCTATTTGTATTTGAGCAGAAACGGAAAGAAACTGTATCAAGCTACGTTGTTAAGGCAATTAAATACTATATTTGGCAGTTTGCCTACTAGCGAATCAAATGTCGCCTCTAATGGTTTGTCAGAAAATGAAATTCGTGAATAAGCCCCTGATATTTTATTGATTGAAAGCTGCTCTGCTGTTTATGGAGATAATTTATCAAAAAAGCTAAAAGAACAATATAGATATAGTAGAAACAATGACGGAAAAACTGCTGATTATGAAAATGGCGTTGTCAAAATTTTATGACAGATTTTACTAGAATGTCTGATAAAGCAATTAGAGTTGTGTGGAGATACGATAAGGAAAAATTCAGTGACGATTGCAGAAATGACAATATCTATTATTTCCTTTTGAATTCATGTTCCATCTCAGGTTTTTGCTTTTTCCATGATGGAACATATTGGCTTAATGTAAATGGAGATGGAAGTATTAACGGCTCGACTTCAACTTCTTTCTATTGTTGTAAGGTATCTATAAATTCTACTCAGCAAAGTATAAGACACAGACAATAAGCAACGATGAAACTGGTACAAGCAGCTATACTGCTTTTGATTATGCATCCAGAAGTTCTGATTATAGTTCTGTTTTTTCTGAAAAATCAACTTTTGAGATTGGCGGAGAAAGTGTTGAAGTTCCGCCGGCTGTAACTGTGAAAGCCTTGTATTCTGCTCAGGGCGTGCCACTTCAAAAATACGAAAAAATCTTTTTCAGATCGAAGATAAGCGATGAGAATGAAATTGTCTGCGAGCCTGATGTTGATGAATTCATCGAAAACTACAAGACAGATTTTAAGAGTCTCTATGACGTGTACACGAATTAACCAGGCCTAAAAGGCAGTCAAGCGTGAACTTGTAGCAAAAAAATCCGTATCTAGAAAGCTAACTTCCTATGCACGGATTTTCCAGCTTAAAAAGATTGAGTTTGTAGCTGTCTGACGGTCACACGAAATTAGCGCAGAAGGCGTTTTGTCGGAATTTAAAATTTCTTTACGTATTTGCTTACGACTTTTGGATCGAGCTTGTCTTGAAGGTTGAATTTTTCGATTGCCCAGCTGATTGTCTTTACCGAAATTGACATTGCGATAATCAAACCGACTAGAAGAATAAGCGGAAGCGCAACTTGTGAGAATGTGCTTTCTCCAAGACTGGGATTCGATTTCAGAATTAAAATCAGAAGTCCAATTACAATTCCTTCAACCAAAAGACCGATGGCGACATTAAAAACTATCACCGCCAAATTGAAAATTCTTGTCCGTTCTTTTATTGTCATTACTCGTCCTCTCTAGCCTTTTTTGTCTTGACAGTGAATGCGAATGAAATGATTAGCATGACTCCGCATATAACAACTGCCATGTCAGCCACGTTGAAAGTCGGCCAGCGTTCCCATCGCAAGAATTTTAGGGGCGAAGATTCCAT
This sequence comes from bacterium, assembly GCA_963611155.1. Taxonomy (GTDB): domain Bacteria; phylum Spirochaetota; class Spirochaetia; order Treponematales; family Treponemataceae; genus Treponema_D. Next base: position 9,531 of record CAVDRA010000005.1, read on the forward strand.
GTCAAACCATTTTACATCAATAAAATCGACGACGCCCTCTGTTCTAAAAAATCTGTCAATCAGGTTTCCGAATCCGCCGCCGACAACGCCTGTGATTGCCCACCGCTGAAACTGGTTAAAATCATCATTGCGGAGATAAACGCAGACTACAAGAATAAGAACAATGAGCGGAACTGCGCGGAACAAAATAGCCTTTGCCGCGAGCGACCAGCCGTGTCCTATGCTGAACGCAATTCCAGGATTTGAAACGTGGATAATTCGGAAAAAATCCCCGAAAAACTGAGCGCCGATTGTGTTTACTGGAATATTTTTTACGATAATGAATTTCGTCAGCTGATCCAAAATTATCACAAGCAAAGTCAGAATAAGCGGAATCATTTTTTTTGCTTTTGGATATTTCGTTTTGAATTGAACTTCGATAGTGTTGTTTGACATAGGATAGAATTATATCTGAGAAATATTTTTCTTACAATAAATACGCAAACTTCGTTGGGCGCTCAAAGCTTATTGTAAGAAACATTTTATCTGCCAGGAAATTTTTGCGCTGAAAAGTTCAGAATAAGCTGTTTTTAAATCTGCGTCTCTGAAAGCAAATTTTCAGAATGCTTATCAGAAACGCGAAATATCAAATTTTACATTCCAGTCGGAACATCGATAAAAACTGTTTCGATTCCTTTGTCTTCGCGTAGACGTTTTGCGACAAGCTGAACTCCGACTGTTTCCGTATTGTAATGTCCTCCTGCAATTACATTGATTTTTGCTTCCTCAATTCCGTGGTAATCTTCATGCTCAACTTCGCCGGTGATGTAAGCGTCGGCTCCGATTGCGACAGCTTGACTAAAATCTGCTCCGGCTCCCCCTGAAATCACTGCGACTTTTTTGATTTCTTTTTTACCGAATGCGAGAATGTGCGACGGTTTTTCACCGTTTGGAAAAAGTTTTTCTGTGAGTTCTTCGAGAGTTACAGGCTTTTCAAATTCTCCCGAGCAGCCAAGAGTCATGCCCCGCCATTTTCCGAAAGGCCGTGTTTTTTTTAGGCCGAGACGCATTGCAATTCCAAAATTGTTTCCGACAAATTCATTTGCGTCCAGCGGAATATGGTAAGCGCACAAAGCCAAATCATTTTTGATGAAAGCGGAAATTCGTTTGTAGTGGATTCCTGTGATTTTCTGGCATTGTCCCCAGAAAAGTCCGTGATGAGCAAAAAGAACCTGAGCTCCAAGTTCTGCGGCTTTTTTTGCGGTCGCTTCGCATGCGTCAACAGCAAAAGCTACTTTTTTGATTTGTTTTTTCTCTGGTTCGGAATTTGAAATTTGAATTCCGTTCAGCGAAATGTCCGCATCGTAGTCTTCCTTGTGGAGAAACGAGTTAAAGTATCGGTCGAGTTCTAAAAGTGTCATTTTTTTTGCCTCCTGTAAAAACCAATGAAAAAAATACACGGTTTGTTTCTGTCAGACAATTGCAAAAATATTTTCATTGCCCTGATTCGGCAGTTTTTATTTTTGAATGTTTTCTATTGTTTTGTTTGCGGCGTAACGCGGAATAAAAAGCGAACTGTCGCGTTTTAAATTGAAATTCGCGGCAAAAACAGGATCTGTCTGTTCGATAAAGCCGAAGCCGGTTGTTTTGTATTCGTCAATTCTGTTTAATGAAAAAAATCCTGCCGCATTCTGAGAATTTTTTTCGATAACATCGTTTATTGTGTCAAAATCTATTCCGTCTGTTAGATAGAAAAATTTTTCCTCATTTCCGAAAATTTTCAGAGCTAGCTTTGTGAGCGAGTTGTATCTTTCTGGGGAATTTTTTTTGTCTTTTTCCTGTGTCTCGCTGAATTTTTTTTCGTCTGAGAGCCTTAGAAGTTTCGAGAAAAAATATCTAAAAAATTTTGAGTCGGCATGCCTTTGAAAAAATCCGCTCTTATTTTCCTTGAAAACGGCGGTGTCTTTTGTGTAAAAATCAGAAGCGGCCACAGTGTAGCCTTTTTTTGCGAGAATCAGAAAGTAAGGCTCGTAATTTTGGACCGGCGCGCTGAAATTTCCCGCGAAAAGCAGGATAGGATTTTCTGAATAGACTTTTTTTGAAATTTCATCATCTGTGCTTGGCGTGTAGATAAAAATATTTCCGGTTGTCTTTTGTCCTGAAAAAAAATCATTCTTAATTTTGATTTCGTTCAGACTGTTGCCTGTGAGCAGAAGCTGCGTTTTTTGCACGCCGAATTTTTCGGGAACAAGATTTGCCGGGCGGTGGGCAAAAATAAAAGCGAGTATGAGCAATGTCAAGACTAGCTCGGCGATTGTTGAAATCAAAAAGGCGTTTCCGTAGTGATCAACGATGAGTTTTGAGCGGAGCCGGAGCACGGAGCGGAAATTTGTGATAAAGCTCCAAAATGAAAGAATAAAAATTAAAAAATTAAAAAAAGATGCTCCAAAACACAGCAGTGTAATCAGTGAAAAAATTAGGGCCAGTGGCGAAAATGCTACGAAACAGTCAATTCTTGGATTTTTTAAAAGAAAAATTCTGGTTCCCGACGCTAGCAAAAGAATCAATACCAAAAGCTCTGAAAAAAAACAATTATACATGACCCTATTTTATAAAAAAAAAAGTTCTCTTCCTAGTTCCCGTTTTTCGAGCTGAAGCCGTGGTTCAGAACCGTTATTAATTGTATTTCCTTTTTTAAATGTGTTATAATCAAACCCATGCAGTCTGATAAAGAAGTAAGTTTAGACATTTCAAAAATAAGAATGGCGATAAGGGCTGGAATTCCGCTCTCAATTACGACTTATACTTTGCCGCGCGAAATGAGTGTTTATATGGAAGAAGTTCTGACTGCATTTTTAACAGAGCTTAACCAAACTCAAATGATTGAATATCTGAAATATTGTTTGGACGAGCTTGTGGCGAACGCAAAAAAGGCGAACACAAAACGGCTTTATTTTCGTGAGAAAGGGCTTGATATTTTTAATAACGACGACTACGAAGCCGGAATGAAAAATTTTAAGGAAGAGACGCTAAACAATATCAGATATTATCTTGGACTGCAAAAGAAGGCCGGACTTTACATAAAGCTGATTCTTCAGGCGAGAAACAACAAAATAAAAATAGAAGTCAGAAACAAGGCTGAAATCACATTTAGAGAATACAAAAGAATTCATGACAAGATAAGCAGAGCCCAGCAGTATACTTCAGTTGACCAGGCGATGAGCGATATTATCGACCAGTCAGAAGGGGCGGGGCTCGGAATTATAATAATGATTCTTATGCTCGAAAAAATCGGTCTTACAGAAGAAAATTTTCAGATTCTTTGCGAGAACGGCGAGACAATAACGAGAATTATTCTTCCGTTTAATGAAAAAACGCAGAGGGGCTTTTCTGTTGTCTCTCATGAATTTATCAACATAATCGACAGCCTTCCCCAGATTCCAGACAATATCATAAAAATCAACCAGCTTTTAAGCGATCCGAATTCAAAGATGAGCAAGATTGCGATGCTTATTTCAAGCGATGTGTCGCTTACCACCGACTTGCTCAAGCTTGTGAATTCTGCGTTCTTTGCGCTTTCTTCCCCGTGTAGCAACATTGCTGACGCCGTAAAACTTGTCGGAATACGCGGAATAAAAAATATGCTGATTTCGGTCGGTTCTATGAACAGTCTTGGAACTATTTCAGCAAATGCGAATAAGGAGCTTTGGGTTCATGCCTACAGAACGGCGTTTTACTCTTATAATCTGGCGAGAAATCTTTGCTCAGACGATCGAAGCGTAGTTGATGATTCTTATCTTTGCGGGCTTCTTCATGATATGGGAAAACTTGTTTTTGAGGCGGCTCATCCTGATATGATTGCTTCTGTCGAGAAAATTTGCGGGCAAAAGGGAATTGAGCCTGCTGTTTTTGAAAAGCTGATCGCAGGTGTCAATCATGGCGAAGTTGGCGCTCTCATCGCAGAAAAATGGAAATTCCCTGATGTGATTGTCTCTGTGATCCGTCATCATCATGAGCCAGACTTGGCAACTGCGGCGACAAAAAAGCTGACAAGCCTTGTCTATCTTGCAGATATGCTTGTTCATTACCAAAGCGGTGAAATCGATTTTTATCAGATCGATCCTGAGGTTTTGGCGATGTTCAATATTTCAAGCGAGGAAATGCTGAAGAAAATCTCAGACAGACTCGAAAAATCGTTTCAGCGAGAAAGATGCTAAAAAAGTTTTTTGAATATTCCTGATAAAATTATTTGAATTATTTGCTGGTTGGGCTTTGCTCGCGGCAATGATTTTTTTCGAGCTTTTCAACCCATTTTTGCATTAAAATTCCGTAAGCGACACCTACGTTCAGGCTGGCTTTTAATCCTTTCATCGGGATTGTGACTCTGCCGTACGTCGCCGCTTTCAGCGCTTGAGGGCTTACTCCAAGTTCTTCCGAACCGATTATGCAGATTCCTTTTTCCGGGAAGTCAAAGTTTTCGATTGGACTGCCTCCCGTTTCTAGCACGAAAATCGGGAGATTTTTTTCTTGGGCGAATTTTTCAAGCTCTTCAACGCTTTTTCTTTCAAATCCGAGCGTTTCTATACAGCCCATTCCGCTCCTTTGCGCTTTAGGATGCTCAGGATTTATGCAAAGTGGCGAAATTATGACTTTTTCGGCTCCCATCGCCTCTGCTGTCCTGAAAATCGACCCGCAGTTAAACGGCGAGCGTATGTCTTCCGCATAAACATAGACTTCATGATAAAAATCACGCTTTTTTACAGTCCCGTCTTTGTTTTTTTGCTCTGGATGAGGCGCGATAATCAGATCCCATTCGGCTGGAAATGTTCCGATTATCGCAAGAAGAGTGTTTCGTGCAAGATTGCAGGCCCGCTTTTCATCAAAATCATTGGAATTTAGAATATTTTCAAGCTGGATTTTTGCCTCGTCTTTAATTTCAGGATCTTTGAGGACAATTTCAAGCATTTTTTTGATGTAGTCTGCGCGGGAGATTGTCTTGAAATTGTATTCATTTCCTTTTTCAGGAATTCCGTCAACGTCGCGCTCAAGCGCTCCGAATGTCAGTGCAAGTTTCCGCCGTTTTTGTCCGGGCTCGAGCTGGCCTAGTTTGTGAGGTTCTATCATTTTAGTAAGCCGCTTTTATCAATGCGAAAAGATCGTCGCTTGTCATGCTTTTTGGAAGAGAATTCATAATATCTAGCTGTCCTGCATCTTCCGCCGCAAGTGCGAGCTGCTCAATGGAAACTGAAAGATCTTTTAGCCGGGCTGGAAGATTTGCCATTGCTATGTTCTGTCGAATGTTTTCCGCAAAAGCATGAATCGCTTCATCGTCGCTTGCTTCGTTTTGTCCGGGAGTCAAAAGCCGTGCGATTTTCGCAAGTTTTGCCGCCTTGTATTTTGCGCATTCTTCAATCATGTATGAAAATAGAATCGTTGTTACGAGCGGACGTGAAATTTTATAGCGGGCATTTATGCACATTGAAAGCAGGCTTGCGATTCCGACAGAGGATGTTGCCGCCGCAAGAGAAGCCATGCAGCCGCCCTGTGAAAGCAATTCTTCCTTTGGCGTTGTGATTGTCAGTGAATCTGCGCCGTTTATCGCATAGCCCAAAAGGGAAGCTGATTTTTCCGCAATCATATCGCTGAAAAAATTCGCTTTTTGTGAAAGGTAGGTTTCTGTCGCAAGGCAGATTGTCTCTAGCGTCATTGATTCAATCTGATTTTCTGAAAGCGTGCTTGAAAGAGTCGGATCAAAGACAACGAGTTTGCAAAGCCCGCTTTGGACTTTTATCAGCTTTAAAATCGAGCTTCTCGCATCAACAAGCGGAATTGTATCTGTAAAGACAAATGCATCTCGGATTGTTGTTGGTATGCAGATCATAGGGAGCGGAGAGACCACAGGCGACGCTCCATCTAAAAAGTCATATATATCATGGGCCTCGTTGTAAAAAGCGCAAAGCGCGCGAGCAATCGAAATCGGCTTTCCTCCGCCTAGCGCGATTACCCCATGAACGTGCGACTGTTTTGCAAGTGTTAGGGCGCGCTCAAGAAGTTTCGAGTCGCTTCCAGCCGCAAGCTCGTCAAAAATAAAGTAATCGATTTTTTTGTCGTCAAGCACTTTTGTGATTTTGCTTAAGACGCCGTTTTCTCTTAGAATCGGATCTGAAATCAGCATGAATCTTGTTCCGATTTTTATAACGGCTTGACCGATTCTGCTTGAGGCATAGGAGCCAAGAATGATATTTGGTGAAACCTTAAAAGATAAATCTGACATTATATTTCCTCAGTTGTCCGTCTGCTGTTTGCTGACGATTTTTTTATCGAAAAAAAAAGACGGAGCATGCTTTACTCCGCCTTCTTTATGATTCAAAGCAATGCTTAGAAAAAAACTTCTTGAGCTTGATCCTAAGATTTTTTCAAGAAACTAGAATCCGAAACTCGCCAAGATTTTATCAGCGGTTGAGCCGATAACAGCCTGGTTCAAATAATTTGGATCTTTGATTTTCTCTTTGATTGAAGCAACAAGGTCAGAACGGACATCTGGTGTCTCTTCGGCAACCTGATTCAGAAAATAAGCCTCTGAGGCTGCTTTTGCTTCATCAGACACATCAATCGAATCTCTTGTTGAATAAACGCTATCTCTTGCTGATGTGCGATGAGTATTCTGAACGTTGTTAAGAGGATTTACGTTGTCTATTTTTCCAATCATCATAGCTAACCCGCCTTTTACAGTTTAATTATCGGCATCTTCGTCTATATCTTTAGAATTTTTCGACGAAAATTTATTCCCCGAGATAAAAACCGCAAATTCGCCCAGAATTTTGCTTCTTGAAGCGAATTCATCACGCATTTCTGCGGCAGTTCCCTCCAATATTTCTTCATGCAGTTTTGTCAGCTCCCTTCCGACAACAATACGCCGATCGTTTTCAATATCGGCAATATCTGTTAAAAGTTTAACAATTCTGAACGGAGATTCGTACAAAACGACCGCATCTCCTGTTGCTAAAAGTTCTCTGAGCCTTGAACGTCTTCGTCCTGGTTTCGGTGATAAAAATCCCTCAAAAACAAGCGTTTTTCCACCTGCTCCGGCAACGCTCACCAAAGTTGCAAAAGCGCTTGGCCCTGGAACCGGAACAACGTTATGTCCGGCTTTTCGCGCAAGTCCCGCAAGAATGGCTCCAGGATCGCTTATTCCGGGGGTTCCGGCATCGCTTGCGTATGCTACTGATTGTCCATCATCAAGCAGCTTTATGATTTTTTCCGATGCGAATTCCTCGTTTTGCGAACGGCAGGAAATCAGCGGTTTTTTGATTTCGAGATGATTCAAAAGCTGCAATGTATGCCTTGTATCTTCCGCGGCGACAACATCAACGCTTTTAAAAGTTTCAACTGACCTGAATGTAATGTCGCCAAGATTTCCTATCGGCGTTCCAACAATGTATAAAGTAGACACACCGCTAATATACAGCCAAAATCAGAATTTGTCTATTTTTACTGTTTTAATAAGGTGCAAAAATTCTCTGTGAGCGAGTCGATTTCGTCAAGGCTGCCTTTTTCCTGCGGTGGCGCAAAAAGCGAGCCTTCTCCTGTTTCCGGATTTGTTCTGATTTGAATTTTTTTATTGACAAGATATGAGTCAAGAAACGACATCACGATTCCTGCGTACATTTTTGAAATTTGGCGCGCCTTTTCCTCGGTCAGCTGCGCAATTTTTCCTGCTTTTGAAAGACTTTGAAACGCCGTTGCCGTTTGTGAAATCAATTTTTCCCTGTTTTCCTGGGAAATTGACGCCGCTATGTTTGAAATGTATTTTTCGCTTTCGATAAACGAGTAAATTTGAAAGAGCGGACCTTTTTCGTTTAGCTTGAACCAGCGGTTGACAATTCCTTTCATTACGCTTTCTGCGGAATATTTTCTGGAAATTGCGTCGATGTCAGACGGGATAAAGTAAGTTCTCTTCATGTATTCGCCGCTCCATCGCAACGTGTCTTCAACCATCGCGTCTCTGCTTTCATAATGATTGTAAAGAGAAGCTTTTTTTATTCCGAGCCTGCCTGCAACGTCTGAAAGCGACGTGCCGCCCGCATTTTTTTCAAAACAAGATTCAAGAAAGGCAAGAATTATTTTTTCCCGCGTAATCTTTTCTGTTTTAGCCATTTTTTTGTAATCCCGCCCAAACTGACAAAGTAGAAAATGTGAAAGAATCGATAACTAACATTCATTAGTCTATATGAAAATTCCGATATTCGCAAGAATAATCACAAAGAGACGAATTTTTATGCCGAATTTTATTAGTCTTATAAAAAACTTCTTGTGCAGATTTTTCTTTTAGCCTTATAATTAAGGAATCTGACAAAAACTGAAATTCTGTCAAAATAAAATTAGTTCAATTTTTATGAGCGCTAAGTTAAAGACGGCTGAAAATACCATCAGTTTTTATCTTTAAAAGTTTGCCTTGCAAATTTTATTATTACTGCACATTTTCATTTCATTGTGAATGTGCTTAAAAAGTCAATCCTGAAACTGAAGTTTTACTTTTGGCTTTTTATGGGAGAATATATGGAAACCACACTTCCGCGACTTTTTAGAAAAATGGCGCAGCGTTATCCTGACATCGCTTTTCAGATGAGTCGCTTTTCTGACGGGCATTTTGAGCCGACGACTTATAAAGAAGCCTATGGCAAAGTTTTGGCTTTTGCAGGCGGACTTCTTGCGATTGGCGTTGAGCGCGGCGAGCATATCGGAATGATTTCGGATAACCGCAAGGAATGGCAGCAGGCTGATTTTGCTTTGCTTTCTCTTGGAGCTGTTGACGTTCCTCGGGGGTGCGATGCGACGATTGGCGATCTGGAATATATTTTGTCGTTTGCTGAATGCAAAATGGTGATTGTGGAGAATTCATCGCAGATTAAAAAGATTTCTGGGATCAAAGACAAAATTCCTCTCGTAAAAACCTTGATAGTTTTTGAAGAGCCATCTGAAAAAGATTTTGACGAAGCTAAGAATGCAGGAATGCAGCTTTTTTCTTTTTGCGAGATTCTTGAAAAGGGAAAGGCTTACAATGAAAAGAATCCGGAAAAAGTTCTTGAGGAAATGGAAAAAGGAAAATGGGACGATTTGGCTTCCATTATCTTTACTTCCGGAACCACAGGAATGCCAAAGGGCGTAATGCTTACTCATGGGAATTTTATTTCCCAGCTTGATGATATTGATGAGCGTATTTACCTTTATCCTGGCGACCGTGGATTGCTCGTGCTTCCAGTCTGGCATGCGTTCGAGCGCTCGGTTGAATATGTTGTTATGAGCCAGGGCGCGACTCTTTGCTATTCAAAGCCAGTCGGACCTGTTTTGCTTGCTGATTTGCAGACTTTGAATCCTCAGGTTTTGCCGGCGGTTCCGCGTGTTTTTGAGTCTGTTTACGACGGAATTTGCCGAAAAATGAGAAAGACTGGCGGAATTGTGAACAAGCTCTTCAACTTTTTTATAGCAATTGCGCTTTTTCATTCAAAAATCGACCGTGTTCTTTTTGCGAAAACATCAAGATTCAAGATGGATTTGAGGCTTTTGCAGTGGCCGGCATTCGTTCTTCCGTGGCTTGTCTGCTATCCTATAAAACTTTTGGGCGGAGTTTTGATTTTTAGGAAAATCAGAAAAATGCTTGGAAAGAATTTTCGCTCAGGAGTTTCCGGAGGCGGAGCGTTGCCTCCTGTTGTCTCTAAATTTTTCTGGGCAATCGGTGTAAAGCTTGTCGAAGGATACGGTCTTACAGAGCTTTCTCCGATTGTTTCTGTGCAGCCGATTAGAAATCCTGTTTTTGGAAATGTTGGAGTGCCAATCAGAGAGCTGGCGGCGCGCGTTGTTGATCCTGAAACTGGAAAAGATTTGGGAAAATGCAAAAAGGGCGTTCTTGAGCTAAAGGGGCCGACTGTAATGAAAGGTTATTACAAGCAGCCGTCGCTCACCGCAAAAGTTATCGATGAAAAAGGCTGGTTTAACACTGGCGACATTGCGGTTTTGACTGTGAACAATGAAATTTGCCTCCGCGGAAGAATTAAAGACACAATTGTTCAGACTGGCGGAGAAAATGTTGAGCCTGCTCCTATTGAAATGAAGATTCAGGAATCAAGATTCATAAAGACAGCAGTTGTTGTCGGACAGGATCAGCGTTATCTTGCGGCTCTTATTGTTCCTGAAAAGACTGAGGTTGAGGATTTCTGCAGGGAAACCGGTCTTCCGTATAAAACTTATCCGGAGATGATAAGAAGCCCTGAAGTGCAGAGAATGATTGAGACTGAGGTTGCGACTAGAATCAATGCGAAAAACGGATTCAAGTCGTATGAAAGAATTAATAAGATTGCTCTTCTGGAAAAGGAATTTGAGGTCGGAGTGGAGATGTCTCCAAAACTTGAAGTAAAACGCTTTAAGGTGAACGAGATTTACGCCGCTGAAATCAAGAAATTATTCAAGTAAATTTCTGGATAATGAATTTTTGCTTGTGAGACAGCCTGTGAGCTGGCTTGTAAGATTTTCCGGCTGAAAATAAAAATGCGGGCGTTTGCAAAATGGTGTAACGTCCGCATTTTTTTGTTTTGTCAAATTTTTATGATTAGCGCACCTGATTTTTTATCGCGTTCTTCAAGATTTTCTGGAGCGGCAATTTGTAGAAGCTCGCCGTTTTTTGGCTGAACGAGGTTTTCATCAATTGCGAGCAGCATTCCGTATTTGCTGCATGCGTAGTAGCCTGATTTATGAATTTCCGGCAGGCGGATAAAGTCAGACGCGATTCTGATGAAAATTTTTTCATTCCCGACAGTTTTTGATTTGAATTCTGTTTCGTTCTTATTTTCCAAGCTTCGTGAGACAAAAATAAAACTGAGAGATGCCCGTTCTTTTGGAATTCCCGCCTTTTCTGAAAGCCTTAAAAGTGATTTCGGGGCAGAGTCTGTCGAGAATGCGAAATTGCACCATTTTGTGTTTTTACCGTAGGCGTTTGTCGCGCGCCCGCCGGTTCTTCCTGCCATAGGGCAGCTTTCCATGTGCGGGCAAGGCGCAATCGGCGTGAAATTTTGTCTTATAAAGGCGTCGCGGATTAGGGAGATAAACCGCGCTGAGTGCGGATCGCCTGGTTCAATTATAAGAATATTCTGTTTTTGGCTCGGTTCTTTTTTTAAATAAGAGATTATCTGGGATGAATATTTTTTTGCGAGAAAGTCAGTCGGCATTTCGTTGCGCTGTATAATCTCGTTGAAAATATTGCCGCAAGTTATAAAATCTGCCTTTTCCCTGATTGCAGTTCCAAGCGAGCCTTTTATTCTGATTATTTTCCATGGCTCGGCCGTTTTTTCTGAATTTTTTCTCCTTTCAGTTTCTTCTGCATTTGCCGCTGATGATGCCGCAATTGTTTTTGCCGCAATTGAAAGGTAGATTTCTTCTCCGAGGGAAAGCGCGCTTGAGCTTAAATCAAGACAGTACCAGACAATTTTTTTTGAGCGGAGCTCAGGGCGTGAAAGCCAAAGCGCAATCGGAATTGTTAAAGGACCGCTTCCGATGTCTAGCGCGACGGTGTTGTCATCAAAATCAAATGCTGATTTCGGAAGATTTGCGAAGAGGCGGCACAGGCGAACGAGATTCCACCACATAAAATAATTAACATATGCGCTTAAAAAGCTGGCCTCGTTCATGTATCCAAGCCTGCGTGTTCCGCGCTCGTCAGTGAGCTGGTGCGAAAGGCTTTTTACAGCAGCAGGCAAGGTGACTTTCTGTTTTCCGCTTAATCTTGTTACATCTTCGAGCACTTTGTCGAAATTTGCGATAATTTTTGCTGAATCCTCTGGAATCATTTTTTCATCGAAAAGTTCCCGGCGGATAGAAACTGTTTTTTTCGGCCTGAAACTGCTTTTCCAATTTGCATGTGAGTCTTTTCTCATATTTTTTTCTGTTCGTTGAGCGGCCTGAAAATCTGAACGGCTTGTCTGAGAGGCTTTTTTTTCTCTTGAATCATTAAAAAACTGCTTTTTCATATTGTTCCTTAAAAATCGATTCCGAATTCCTGATTTTAATCAGAAACCAAAAAATATGCGTTTTCTGTGCTTTCTATTTTGGACGGTATTTTTTTATGAGAGTATATATATTTGTAAGCTCCGCCCTGAGCGCGCGGATTTCATTCATGACATCGGCTTTTGTCTCGTAGATTTCGGCCTCGTGCAGAATCTCATTTCTTGCGCCTTCAATCGTGAATTTTTTCACGTAAATCAGGTGCTTGAGCCGCAAAACAATATCAAGCTCGCGCTCCGTGTAGAAACGCCTGCCTCCAATGTCTTTGCGCGGGGCAAAGCCTGGAATCACGGTTTCCCAATAACGGAGAACGTTCGCCTTTAAGCCGGAAATTTCCTCGACTTCGCCGATTGTGTACGTCAAGAGTTAGCCCTTTGGCTGTCAAACCTGTTTTCCCATTTTTGGCGGCTTGGCTTTAAATTCAGCTCGATTGGAATTTGATCAAAGCCTAAGTCTTTTCTGATAGAATTTTTCAAGTATGTAACATAGCTTTCTGGAACATTGTCCGGGCTTGTGCAGAAAATTCTGAATGAGACTGGATTTGTGCTTGTCTGGGTCATGTATCGGATTTTGAAGTGAATCGCCTTGCTGGCTGGCGGCGGATAATGGAAAAGCCAGTCGGCGAGAGCTTTATTAAGCGCGCTTGTTTCAACTTTTCTGGTGAGCTGCGAGTAAAGCTCGATAGCCTTGTTCATGAGATCCTTGATTCCTTCGCCTTTTAATGCGGAAAGAGGCATAATCGGCGCCCAGTTCATCTGTCCGAACATGATTTGTATGTATTCGGTCGCATTCTTCAGTGTTTTCCGGCTTTGCTCCTGGGTATCCCATTTGTTCAAAATCAAAATGATTCCTCTGCCGCGCTCGTATGCGAGAGAACAGATTTTTTTGTCCTGGTCTGAAAGACCTTCCTGCGAGTCAATCATCAGAAAAACAACATCGCATTTGTCGAGCGTCTTGATTGCCCGGTTTACAGAATAATATTCAACATTTTCTTTTACTTTCTTTTTTCGCCGGATTCCGGCAGTGTCCATAATTTCGAATTTTCTTCCGCCATAGGAGAATTCGCTTTCGACGACATCCCGTGTTGTTCCCGCATAGTCGCTTACAATCGATTTTTCTGTGTGGGTAAGCCTGTTTGAAAGTGTTGATTTTCCTGTGTTCGGTTTTCCGAGAATCGCAATCTTTATTGGACGGTCTTCCTCGCTGCCTTCCTCGACTTTTGTGAAGTCAAGATCGTCTGTGATTTTTTTTGCAAGCTCTGTGATATGGTCGCCGTGGTCTGCTGAAATGAAGAGAAGCTCCTTGAATCCGTACTGAAGATAATTCCACGAGACATCTTCTCCTTTTCCGCCTTCGCATTTGTTTACAGCCACAATAAGCTTGTTCCAATACGGACGCAAAAAGTGAATGAATTCTTCGTCCTCGCCGGTGATAATGCCCGCTTCAAGCAAAAGAAGAATTTTGTCGGCTTTTTTTATCATTTCGACGGATTTTTCAACGACAAGCTCGTCCATTTCAGATTCACGGCTGGTCGGATCACGGTCTAGCTTGTAGCCGCCTGTGTCAACGAGACGGACTGGCTTTCCTGCAATAAAAGCTGTCGCTTCAACAGGATCTCTTGTAACGCCTGGCGTAGGATCAACAATCGCAAGTCTTCTGTTCATGAAACGGTTGAAGAGTGTCGATTTTCCAACGTTCGGACGGCCTGCAATTACAACGAGAGGAAGATTTATATAAAATTTGCTTTTGCTGAAGCCGGAATTTGCGGTTTCTTCACGGTCTTCTTCATCAATTGTGTCTGAAAGGGTCCAGTCTTCAGATTCATCTTGAGAAGGTTCCCCGCCTTGTCCAGAAAGATTTTCCGTTTTTTCGGATTTTGATTCTAAATCTGACGATTTGAAATCGTCGGATTCAATATTTTCATTTTTGACAGGTTTCGGTTTCGAAAAGTCTGGTTTACGTTTTTTTGCTTTAGCCATAGTCGGTATTCTACATAATTTTTTGAGAAAAAAGAAGATATTTTGTTTTGCTGCGTCAGAGTTGCAATGCGCGCGTTTTTTCTGCAGGGCTTTTCTGTGCAATAAAACATTCTGAATTCTTATGATTTATAGCGCATTCAAGGATTTTGATGAAATCGCCTTCATTTCCGGAACGCTTATATTTGAAAGAAGCTCCTTTACCTGAGTTATGAGTTTCGGGCTCATGCTCAAGTTTCTGATTCCCATGCCGGCAAGAACTACAACAGAGTCCTGTCTGCTTGCCATTTCTCCGCAGACCGCGCATGGAATTTTCGCTTTTTCGGCTTCGGTGATTGTGTGGTGAATAAGCCTGAGCACCGCAAGATGAAATTCGTTGTAAAGCGGCGCAACATCCGCATTTTCACGGTCAACGCCGATAGTATACTGTGTCAGATCATTTGTTCCGATTGAAAAAAACGCGGAGACCTTTGCAAGACAATCAGCAATCATCGCCGCAGCCGCTGTTTCCACCATAATTCCAATTGGAATATCCGCTTTGAAATTCACGTTTTCGCTTTTTAATTCCTCGCGCGCCTTTTTTGCGATTTCAAGCGCTTGCTTTACTTGGTCAACGCTTGTTATTAAAGGAAGCATTATGTTCAGATTTCCGTAAACACCCGCCCTGTAAAGCGCGCGGAACTGAGTTTTCAATTGCTGGGAATTTGCAAGGCTTAAACGGATTGCGCGAAGCCCCATCAAAGGATTTTTTTCCTGCTTAGTGTTTCTGATTTCGTCAGAACTGATAAGCTTATCGCCACCTGCATCCAGCGTTCTGATTGTGACTGGTTTTCCCTGCATTGTCTCGAGAACTTTCTTGTAAGC
>CAVDRA010000006.1:0-22746 GCA_963611155.1 bacterium
GGCTTGCGCCCTAGAAGCTCGTTTCCGAAAGGCGACATATACGAGATGATCCCGCAGGGGAAAGACGGTGAAAATCGAATACTTCAAAGTTGAAAATCGGCGATGGTGAGTGAAATTTCAACGCCTTCTGAATCACCCTGCTTGTGAATCGTCTAATAAACGGTGCATGTTTAAATAATCAAGTTTTTCTTTGAAATTGCAGATAAAATGCAAGTTCAATTTTTAATCATAAAGCGTTTTTAGACGTTAAGATCTCTTTTAGTTTTTCATTAATAGAATGTTTGCTTGCGTTATTTAATATTAATTCTCTGATTAAAAACGGAAGTCCATACTCTAAATCAGCTGCGAGAGAGAATAGAAGCATTTCCGTGTCATACAATTTCCAGTCTTTATCTTTAGAGGAAGTTTTTTTTGGGGAACGGTGCAATTCAGCTGTAATTTTTCTTATTGCATCTAAATAGTCTGAATATTGTTTCAGTTCTGTTTCTGGTTTTAGAGATAGTTTTTCCAGTAAAAATTTCAGACTATAAGATTTTATAATATTATTTCGTGTGCTAAGTTCCGAGAACTTTATCAAGTTATCTGTTTCTGATAAAAACAAAAGCCAGTTAAGAGAAAATATCACTCTTGAGTCACAAATTGCATATTTTTCTGGTGAAATGAAAGAAAGCACTTTTGAAATTGTTGGAATACGGTCAGACAGGTTAAGTTTGTTTACATCATCTTCAAGAGCCTTTTCATCGGAAGAATTTTTCAATATCTCTGAAACTTTTTTTGCCCGATCTGTTCCGTCTTTAAGTTTGGAGATTCCTCCCCAATCTGAAATAATCCAGTCTGCAATTTTTTCTTTCGTTTCTTGGCCTTGCTCTTGCCCAGAAAGAATTTTACTAAGCTTTTCTTTTAATTCAACGTTGGCATCGTAGCCTTTTTTTTGATCTAAATCAGAAAGGCTTTCGCAGCAATCCGGCAAATTCTGCAAATTCGGGATTTTCACGTTATAACGTTCTTCCAGTGTTTTTTTATCAATGAAATATTCTAAGATCTGAACGATTTTTTCTAATTGTTTTTGTTCTAATTCCATAGCCAATATTTTATGGCAAAAAAAATTTAAAATGAATGAAAATGTGTAATTTTTTTTTAAGCTCTTCTTGGTGGCGATGAATGAGAAATCCTGAAATTTAGGCAATGGGAAAATTTAGGCATCCGCATAAAAAAATCCCCCGCCAGTACAAAAACGCACCAAACGGGGGATTTTTATTGTTCAGACTTTATCTGACTTTTTACAAAATGTCTTACAGTACAGGCTTCATCGCTGTCATGTATTCGCGGAGTTTGCGTCCTACAACTTCGATCGGGTGGTTGCGGATTTCTGCGTTTACTTCAACGAGCTGTGTGTTGTTTACGCTTGTATCTTTAAGTTCAAGTCCCTTACCGATAACGTCTGTGTGGAGTTTCGGCATAAGGTCTTTTGCCATCATCGGAGCGGCAACGCGGCTGAACAGGTAGCATCCGTATTCTGCTGTGTCGGAAATTACGCGGTTCATCTCGTAGAGGCGCTTGCGGTCAATGAGGTTAGCAATAAGAGGAACTTCGTGGAGTGATTCATAGTATGCGCTTTCAGGTTTGATTCCTGCGTCAACCATTGTTTCAAATGCGAGTTCACATCCTGCCTTAACCATTGCAACCATCAGAATACCCTTGTCAAAGTATTCCTGTTCGGTGATTTCTTCTTTTGATTCTTCTGTAGATTCAAAAGCGAGTTTACCGGTTTCTTCGCGCCATGTAAGAAGGTCGTGGTCTTTGTTTGCCCAGTCCTGCATCATCGTGCTTGAGAATTTGCCGGAAATGATGTCGTCCATGTGCTTCTGATAAAGCGGTGTAAGGAGCTTTTTGATTTCCTTAGAAAGTTCGTTAGCCTTAATCTTTGCAGGGTTAGAAAGACGATCCATCATGTTTGTAATTCCGCCCCATTTAAGAGCTTCAGAAATTACATTCCAGCCGTGCATCAAAAGTTTTGTAGCATATTCAGGAGCGATTCCTTCTTCTACCATCTTGTCAAAGCAAACGATTGTTCCAGCCTGGAGCATACCGCAGAGAATAGTCTGTTCGCCCATAAGGTCAGACTTAACTTCTGCAACAAAGCTTGATTCAAGAACACCAGCCTTGCTTCCGCCCATACCAACAGCCAGAGCCTTTGCATAAGCCCAGCCCTTGCCTTCAGGATCGTTTACCGGGTGAACGGCGATAAGGTCAGGAACACCAAAACCTCTCTGGAACTCGTGCCATACTTCTGTTCCCGGTCCTTTTGGAGCGCACATTACAACAGTGATGTCCTTGCGGATCTGCATTCCTTCTTCAATCATGTTGAATCCGTGGCTGTACCAGAGGGCAGCGCCTTTCTTCATTCTCTTCTGAACTTCAGAAATTACGTTTGAATGCTGCTTATCCGGAGTAAGGTTACCAACAAGGTCAGCAGTAGGAATAAGTTCATCGTATGTGCCAACTTTAAAACCATTTTCCGTAGCGTTCTTCCATGACTGGCGTTTTTCTGTGATTGCGCTTTCGCGGAGAGCGTAAGAAACGTCAAGTCCTGAATCACGCAGACACAAGCCCTGGTTCAAACCCTGAGCACCGCAACCAACGATAACGATTTTCTTGCCTTTGAGGGCATTTACGCCGTCAGCAAATTCTTCTTTAGCCATAGAACGGCAGTGACCAAGCTGCAAACGAGCCTCACGCCATGGAATCGAGTTAAAATAATTTTCACCCATTTTTTACTCCCATAAAAATGCAAGCGTAAAACATCAGTTTTATGATTGCATTTTTAAGCACATTCGCAATGAAATGAGAATGTGCAGTAGATATGAAAGTTTGCAACGCAAACTTTAAAAGATAAAAGACTGCGCAATTTCAGCAGGCTTTTATCTTTGTGTCTCCTACAAAATTTTTTCATTCGGGCGGTCCCCTACGCTTCGCTTCGGGTCGCTATGTCCGGGGTTCGCTAAACGCTCATTGCTTCGCAACGGCTTCGCCGCCCCTACCAGCGCTACCGCTTTAGTAACTTAACGATTTTATTCTAATCGAATAAGAACATTGCGTAAAGTGAAATAAAAGAAATGAATTATTGCGTTTTATGCAATGTAAAAAGAAACACTGCCCAAATAAAAAAGGACTTGGCCTGTTCAATGCAGAGCCAAGTCCCGAACGAAATTCAGCGTTTAGGATTTGCGAAAAAAGCTTTTAGTTTTTTGCTTTTTGAAGCGTTTCTTCTTTTTTAAAATCTTTGTTCAAATAAATGAACATTCCAAGCGCAATTAAAACTGCGATTGCATCGGCTATCGGCTGAGCGAAAATAATTCCAGCCATTCCGAAAAGCTTGCTCATAATCAAAATCGCAGGCAGAAAAACAAATCCCTGGCGGCTGACCGCAAGAACAAGCGACTGAATTCCTTTCCCGAGCGCCTGAAAACTGAAATTCAGGACGAACATGATTCCGATAATCGGTGTTGAAGCCATGAGAGAGTAAATCATAAGTTTTCCCATCTCAATGACTCCGGCATCTGAAGAGAAAATGCTTATAATCTGCCGCGTGAAAATAAAATAAATTCCAGTCAGCGTAAAGCCTGCAATCACGTTTATCAAAACCGCAAATTTTATGAACTGCTTCATTCTTTTATAGTTCTTTGAGCCGTAATTGTATCCGATTAAAGGAGCGACTCCCATTCCGATTCCAAGCTGGATAAAGATCGCAAGCATATTTGCTTTGAGCGCGACGCCCATGGCCGCCGTCGGAATGTCGCCGTAAACAGTTTTGCCGTCAATCACCGTTTTCAGAAGCGGAAGCAAATTCTCTTCTGCGACCGGAACGCTATAGTAAGCCGCAAGAAGATTGTTCGTGAGAATCGAGCTTAAGCTCATCAAAATATTTGTGAGGCTGGCAGGAAGCCCGATTGCAAGAACTCCCTTCATGATTCCTCCGCGAATCTTGAAGAATTTCGGGTTCAGCGTGAGCATCGAATTTTTTGACAAAATATGGAAAATATAGATGACAAGAGTTATCGCGTTTCCGATTACAGTTGCGATTGCCGCTCCCTGAACGCCCATTCCAAGACATGGAATTCCAAAAAATCGGTCAAGAATGAAAATCGGGTCAAGAATAATGTTCGCGACTGTTCCTGCCATCATTCCAACCATCGAGTTGCGGGCCGCACCCTCGCCTCTGATTATATTTGTGAATGCATTTGAAATTACGATAACAGGTCCGCCGAGCGCGACTATAAAAAGATAATCGTGAGCAAACGGAGCCGTTGTCTCTGTTGTGCCGATTGCGCTTAAAATCGGATTTATCTGCCAGATAATCAAAGCGCCGCCCAAAATTCCAGTGACAATTCCCGCGAAAAAGCAGAATGACGAAATATTTTTTACTTTTGTAAAATTTTTCTCGCCAAGCGCTCGGCTTATAAACGAGGAGCCTCCCATTCCGTAGATGTTTCCTGCCGCCATCAGGAACATAAAAATCGGAGTCGCGACGTTTACAGCCGCAAATTGGCTTGGATCGCCTGTCTGGCCGACGAAAAAAGCGTCAACCATATTGTAGAAAACTGCGACAATCATGCTGAGGACTGTCGGTAGAGCAAAGCTAAAAACCGCCTTTGGAATCGGCGCGGTTTCAAAAATATCAATGTTTTTAATCATAATGGCAAAAGTCTATTAAAATGTTAAAAAATGTCAACGAATGTAAAAGTTTGCGCTCTGTGAATAACAGTTTTTTATTGCGCAGGCTTCCTTGCATCTCGTTTTGTGTTTTTTGCTGTCCTAGAGAAAGCCTAATTTTTTAAGAAAAAATTTTCCGATGGTTTCTTAAAAAAGACAGTGTTGTTTTGGATTCTTATTTTTTGATTCTAATTCCTATTTCCCCTCATTTTTGATAAACTTTTCAGACTTATGAAAAAACTGATTCCTGCGGCGTTTTCTGTTGTGGCTGCCGTTCTTATATTTTTTGTTTTTGCGAAAAATCTTTTTGTGAAGGACAATTCTGTTTCCAAGGCAAAAGTTATTGTGCCGGCTGTTGAGGGAAATGAAAACGAGCCGAAAAAAAACGAGGATTACAGTGAAGATTTAGCGCAGACTTCGTTTATTCAGCTTGCGAACGGCGAAACTTTGATTGGAACTTCAGAATTTGACGTTGACGGAGATTCTTTTGAGGATCAGGTAAACATCGTGAAAACTGCGTCGAGTCCTTTCATTACTTTGGTTGTGGCTCTTTATAATCCAAAAACTCAAGACTATAAGCGTTCTTACTATGTCACCACGAATATTTCGCAGGTAAAAACTTTTGTCTGCACAGGAATCGATGTTGTCGGAAATCATAAAAAGTCGCTTGTTTACCAGGGTGTTAATGACGACGGAAAAATTTCGCTTGTGATTTTGCAGGGACGGAAATCAAAAGCCGGAGATTTTGAGATGGATGTGCTTGGCTCTTTTGAAGCAGACGGGACTGTTTTTATCCAGCAGTCGGAGCGAAGCGAAGCCTACGAGGTAAACAATGCGGACGGCGAGTCTTTCCCGGTCTGGGTCTATTCTTCAGACAGCCAGAACGACAAAAGCGCTTCGTCAAGCCTTGATCAGATCCAGACAATGTATACTTGGAACGCATCTGGAAATAAATTTGTTGAATCCCGCTCAATAAGAGTTGCCGGAAGCAGAATCGCGGCGCGCCAGCTTGCGAAAATTCAGGACGGAACGGTCGAGACGTTCTCAAAGTTTCTCGACGGTCTTTGGTACAAAACTGAAAATACTGAAAATGAAATCCGTTATATTTATTTTGATTATGAGAATTCGGAAATTGTCTTCGAGCATGGAGGCAGCGAGGAAGTTTATTCATGGACGAACTCTAATCTTAGGCGGAACGGAATTTATTTTTCTTCCGTCAACAAGACAATTGAAAGTTTGCAGCGCCGTTTTGACATTTCTCTCGTGAATTTTGATGAAATCAGAATAAAACTGCAGGACGATGTCCGCATGCTGATTAGTGAAAGCACAAGATGGGATGGCAATTATAAAAAATATACGGCAAAAAGCGGCTCTGAAGCGAAAGCCAAAGCAGAAGATTCAGAGGCTTCGCTTGCGGGCTCTAAAACAGAAAACAATGAAAAGCAGGCGATTTCAAAACTTTTGAAGCAGTCTGACTGGATTTTGAACGATGATACAGTCTTGAAATTTTCCGGCGCAGATTATACAGCCTCAAAAAAAGATGAGCCTGCGTCAGCCAAAAAAGGAAGATTCACAGAAATCAATATTTCTGGAAAAACGCTTCTTCAGTTTCGGTCTGAAAACGAGGAGCCGTGTTTTTCAGGCTCTTATCTGCTTTCTTTTCTTTCTTCTGTTGTTTCGGAGACAGACAGGCGGGGACGTGTTCACGAACGGTCTGTTGTTGATGATGACACGATAATTTTTCAGAAGGTTTCTGTGAGTCCGGAAGGCTTTTTTCGCGATCAGTCATCTGTTCTTGTCTTGAAAAAATATACCCCGCAAAAAGAAGAAGAAAAAAACGAATCAGAAGAAATTGCTTCTGTGGCACAGTCAACGTCTGAAAATTTAAGCGCGCCGAAATTGAAAGTTGAGATTTCTCCAAAATATTTCAGCCCTGACGGCGATGGCCAATATGACACGCTCACGGCTTCTCTTGAGGCGGTCTGTTCTTCAGATTTGTCTAGCTGGAGCTTTGTTGTGACAGACCCGAATTCAGGAAAAGTTTTCTGGAGCAAACGCGGAACTTCGTCTCTTGAATCAAAATTGGTGTGGAACGGAAAAGGAACTGACGGTACTGTAGTGAATTCCGCGACAGATTATCCTTATGTGTTCACTGTTACAGACTCGAATGGGCTTTCAAGCGAGGTTAGGGGATTTATTCAGGTTGACGTTCTTGTAATAAAAGATGGCGACAGAATTTTGATGCAGGTTCCTTCAATTATTTTCCGAAGCGATGCGGCAGATTTTAAAAGCGATGCGGAAGTCCGCGCTGATGAAAACTGGAACAAA
Organism: bacterium; assembly: GCA_963611155.1. Lineage (GTDB taxonomy): Bacteria > Spirochaetota > Spirochaetia > Treponematales > Treponemataceae > Treponema_D. Next base: position 7,042 of record CAVDRA010000006.1, read on the forward strand.
CAGAGCAGGGGGCTCGATCAGAAAACAATCGACAACAACCTCCGCGTTTTGAGCCGAATATCAGAAATATTGAAGAAATTCCGTGACTACAAAGTCACAATCGAAGGAAATGCAAACAATTTGTCTGGAACAGAAAAAGAAGAGAAGGAAGTCCGGCTTCTTTCTGAGCAGCGCGCGCAGTTCGTGCGGAACTGGCTTATCCGTGACGGTGTTCCTGCGGCGAATCTTACGGCGGTTGGAAACGGAAGCAAAAATCCGATAACACGCTCAAAGCGGATTGATGAAAAATGGATTAACCGCCGGGTTGAATTTATTTTGCGGAAATAGTTTAAGCTTGCATTAGAATGCGGCGGAGCTTTGACACAACGGCATTTGTTGAATAAAGAGGGCTGTTGTGCTAATATCTACAATACTATGACTGCAAATGAATTACGCTCAAAATATATTGAGTTCTTTAAATCTAAAAATCATGTTGAAATTTCTGGTCAGTCTTTAATTCCAGAAAATGACCCTTCAGTTTTGTTCACAACTGCGGGAATGCATCCGCTTGTTCCTTATCTTCTCGGCGAAAAACATCCTGCGGGAACTCGCCTTACAGACTATCAGAAATGTGTGCGCACAGGCGATATTGATGAAGTCGGAGACCCGAGCCATCTTACTTTTTTTGAAATGCTCGGAAACTGGTCTCTCGGAGATTATTTTAAAAAAGATTCAATCGCATTTTCATATGAATTTTTGACAAGTCCGAAATGGCTCGGCCTTGATCCGAGAAAAATTTCTGTGACAGTTTTTGCAGGCGACGAGAATGCACCGCGCGATGAAGAGGCGGCTGACGTATGGAAAGCGAACGGAATGCCAGAAGACAAAATCGCTTATCTTTCAGCAGAGGACAACTGGTGGGCTGCCGGTCCGACTGGTCCTTGCGGTCCTGACACTGAAATCTTCTATTGGGTTGGCGAAGGCTTGCCTCCAGAAGGAAGCAACAAGGGAACAGATCCTGCAAACTGGATGGAAATTTGGAACAACGTTTTTATGCAGTTCAACAGAATCGACGAGAAAACTCTTGAGCCGCTTCCTAAGAAAAATGTTGATACCGGCATGGGGCTTGAGCGCACAAATTGCATTTTGCAGGGAAAAACTTCGGTTTATCAGACAGAAGTTTTCCAGCCGATTATCGCTAAAATTGAAAAGCTTTCAAATTACAGATATGGAACGGACGATGAAAAAGATCGTTCGGTGAGAATTATCGCGGATCATAGCAGGGCTTCGGTTTTCATCATTGGAGATCCGAGAGGAGTTTCCCCGTCAAATGTTGGCGCTGGCTATGTCTTGAGACGTTTGATTCGCCGCGCGGTAAGACACGGAATGAAGCTCGGAATTGAAAAATCATTCCTTGCGGAAATTGCAGAGACTGTAATTGAGAATTTTAAGATCGCTTATCCGGAGCTTGAGCAGAACGCGGCTAAAATAAAGCAGGAATTAACAGCTGAGGAAGAAAAATTCCGTCAGACTCTCAAAAAGGGCGAAGCTGAATTCCAAAAGCTTCTTCCAAATTTGATGAAGAATCCGAAAAAAATAATTTCAGGAAAAGTCGCATACAATCTTTATGAAACTTATGGCTATCCTCTTGAGCTTACTCAGGAGCTCGGCGCAGAGCACGGCTTTACAGTTGATGTTAAAGGTTTTGAGGAGGCTGAAAAAAAACATCAGGAAGCATCAAAGACTCTGGATGCCGGCAAAGCTAAAGGCGGATTGGCTGAACAGTCTGAAATCGCCACAAAATATCATACAGCAACTCATCTTCTGCAGCAGGCTTTGGTTGAGGTTTTGGGCGATGAGGTTGCTCAGAAAGGCTCAAACATCAATAACGAGCGAATGAGATTCGACTTTACTTTTAGCCGTCCTATGACAAAGGAAGAAATTCAGAAAGTTGAGGATATAGTAAACGAGAAAATAAAGGAAGATTTGCCTGTAACAATGGAAATTATGACTTTGGATCAGGCAAAAAATGAAGGCGCGCGCGCTCTTTTCTCAAACAAGTATGGAGAGCAGGTGAAAGTTTACACAATCGGAAAAGAGCCTAAGAGCGACTGGTTCTCAAAGGAAGTTTGTGGCGGCCCTCACGTTCAGCATACTGCCCAAATTGGTGAATTCAAGATCGTAAAAGAGCAGTCTTCATCAGCAGGCGTAAGAAGAATCCGCGCGGTGATTTCTGGCGGGCTTCCTCTTGATAAGTAGGCTGTAACCAGATTTAAAAATAAGTGTTTCCTAAAATGGAAACCATCAGAATTAAGGAAAAGTTATGAAACGTTTGGCAATATGTTTATCGCTGTTGTTCGCGCTTGCTGGAAGTGTATTTGCTCAGGCAGATTTGACTCCGCTTGTCGTTGTAAAATTGAACAAATCTGAGACAATCACTCTCAAAAAATTAAAGAACCGGGTTGAAACATACAAAAAGCAGACTAACCAGGCGTCTTTTTCTGTTGAGCAGAAGAAAGAAATTTTGAACGCAATGGTGGACGAGCTTCTTATTGTGCAGGCGGCGCAAAAAGAAGGCTTAAGCATTACAGATACTCAGGTGAATCAGTATTTTCTTGAAAGCCTTAGCCGGCAGGTTGGACATCAGGTTACAGAAGCTGAATTCACAGAGATTGTCAAAAAAAATACTGGCTTGAGTCTGGATGATTTTATGCTTCAGCAGGCCGGAATGAATGTGAGCGATTATAAGGACTACCTGAAGAATCAGCTTTTGGCTCAGCAGTACGTTTTTTCAAAAAAGCAAGATGAAATCAAGAATGTGGCTCCGAGTGATGATGAAATCCGTTCTTTTTATGAGATGAACAAGGCAAATTTCGTCCAGAGCGATATGCTAAAGCTCTTCCTTGTTGTTGCCCAAAAAGGCGATAAGCCTGAGGCCGCAAAAGCGAAAATTCAGCAGGTTAGAAATGACTTGAATGCGAAAAAGACTGATTTTGATAAAATCAAGGCTGACTCGATCAAGGATAAAAGCTATCAGGGCGGCGATTTGCTGATTAGCAAAACTGCTCAGCATGCAAAAAATCTTGGAATTTCATACAACGAGCTTCTCGAGCTTTTTGGAAGAGACATAGGCTATACTTCTGATGTGAACGAAACTGAAAATGACTATCAGTTTTATGTAATCAGGCAAAAATATGCGGCAAAGATGCTTGCTTTAAGCGATTTGGTTCAGCCGGAAACAACGCGTACTGTTTACGATTACATCAGATTAAATTTGACACAGCAAAAACAGAGCCAGGCTCTTATAAATGCTGTGAACGATCTTACAAAATCGCTTGGTACTTCTGCGAATGTTGACCGAAAGAAAACAGGCGATGCACTAACAAAACTTCTTAACTGGGAAAAATAATGTCAAGACGAAAAAGCAGAATTGTGGCGTTTCAGGGACTTTATTCTTGGGATGTTGGCGGACAGAGCGAGAAAGACGTTATGGAGCTTTCTTGGGTAAAAAAAGATGAGGATTCTGAGCCTCTTAACGATGAAGACAGCGCATTTTCGAGAATGCTGATTGCAGGCACAATTGAGAATGTTGGTGCAGTTGATGAGAAAATCAAGGCTCATTTGAAAAACTGGTCTTTTGAGCGGCTTAACAAAGTTACTCTTGCAATCTTGCGAATGAGCGTTTATTCGCTTCTGTATACAAAAGATATTACTTCATCGATTATTATTGATGAGGCGGTTGATATTGCCAAAAACTATGGTCCTGATGATTCATACAAATTTGTGAATGCGGTTCTCGACAATATCAGAAAAGAAATCGAATAGAAAAGTTTTATGCGAAATCCTGTAAAAAAATCAATTTCCGCGATTTGTGCTTGTTTTGCTTTTGCAGGATTTCTGTCATCTTGCTCTGTAAAAGATGACACAGAAAGCTTTATGTCTAGAATGGACAGCATTGACATCTATATAAAAAACGGCGATGTGAATGATGCCCTGATGCTGCTGAAAAAATCTGAGAAAAAAGCTTTTAGTTCTTATGACAGGCTTGGAGTCTACAAGCGCTATATTCAGCTCGGCGAAGAAAATCTTGCAAAAAAGACGCTTGAAAAAGCCTATAAAAAACTTCCGGAAAATCTTGAAATTGAGGCTGTCTACGGAAATTATCTTTTAAGAGCTGGCGAAACTGAAAAATCATTAAAAGTAACAGATAGACTTTCTGGAACGAAATACGGTTCGATTCATTCGGAGGCGATGCTAAGGTCTTTGATTGAGCAGGGAGTCTTGAAAGGGGAGAAAAATCCGCTTTTTGAAAAGGAAATTTCTTCGTCATACTTTGATATCTATTCTGGAACTGGAGACAGGCGCTGGCTTAGGAACTGCGCGCTGATTTATCTTATGCGCGGCGATTATTCTCTGGCTTCTTCTCTTCAGCCGCCGCTTGACAGCAATGAGAATGCAGATTCGGAAGATGCTCTTTTCTGGGGATTTGTTCAATACGATTCTGGAAACTATGATATTGCGGTGAAAAATCTTGAGAAAGTGAAGTCAGATTTGCTTTCCGGAATGGCAGCCTCGCTTGCCTCTGATTCATATGCGAAGCTCGATGATTTTGACAGCGCCGAAGAGGCGAGAAGATCATATATGAGCCGCGCAAAATCCTTTGTGAAAATTTCTCCTTCGCTGATGGTGAACAGCGCTCTTTGGGCGTACCGCAACGAAGATTACAAGCGGGCTTACGAGCTTTTGGTGGAAGCTGTTTCTGATTATCCGGATTATGCGCCGGCTCTTGTGAGCTATGGAAAACTTGCTTGGATTGATTCCCAGCCCGCTGAAATGACGGATTTGGAGCTCTCCTTACGGAAAACTAATTTGCGGACTTTGAAAATGCGCAATTATGACGACCGACCGAGATTCAATATGGACGATGCGCTCAGCCGGATTGATGATTTTCTTGCGAAGTGCGGTTCCATTGACAGCGAAAAAAGCGGCGATCTGATTGTCGAAAAACTGAATCTTTTTATGCGTGAAAATGACGGATTGCCATTGGTTAAGAAAACAGCCCTGATTTGGAGCGAGCTTGAGAAAAATCAGCTGGGGCAAAACCTGTATCCGCCGCATCTGGTTCAGTTTTGTGTGCAAAAACTCCTTGCATTCGGACTGGCTGATGAGGCGAGAACGCTTTTTACAGATTTCATGACGACAAAATTCAACTTGGATTATCAGGATAAAAGCGAAGAAAACGAAAAAAAAGTAGAAACAGATATTTTTGGCGGCGCAAAACCCGCTGAGAAAAGCGAAGTTCCGGCTTTTATCGCGAAGCTTGCATTTGGAGACAAGGCCGCGGCTTGTGCGGACAAAATGGAGATTTGGGAAGTTGAATTCGCGGCCTATTTTGCGCTTTTAGACGGAAATGTTTCTGCGGCTAAAAGGCTTTATGAATATGCGAATTTTGAGACTGGCGGCGCAAAAACCGCGAATGCCGGCGGAGAATATATTTCAGTGTCGCCGCTTTGCGCTTCTTCGAGCTCCGCGAATCTTGCCATGATTTATTCGAGCCAGAACGAGAAGAAAAAAGCCTTGAATCTTTATACACTTGCGGCCGGAAAAACTTATTCAAAAAAAATAAAGTCGAAGCTTTTGTATAGAATTGCGAATCTCCAGATTGGAATGGGGAAAAAAGACGATGCTTTGAATTCTGCTTCTTATGCTGTGAGTCTTGACCCCGGCAACGCGGATGTCCGCTTGCTCTTGAACCGCTATAAATGAAAGATAACGCCAATAAAAAAGAAGCGTCCTGCTGATGTTTTTCTGATAAAATAATGGAAAATATGGCGGGAACTATTTTGTTTTTTTGAGCAAGCAAATGGCGGAGACTTGCCTGTAAATGACATTAGAAACAAAAATGCCGGGCGCTTAAAAAATGCGTTTTAAGTGCCCGGCAAAAAATTACTCAACTACAGCGATGATGTCAGAATTTTTAACGATGAGATATTCTTCACCGTCAATTTTAACCTGAACTCCAGAATATTTGTCGTACATTACTCTTTCGCCGACTTTTACTGTGATTTTTTCTTTCTCTGTTCCTGGTCCTACAGCTTCTACTGTTGCAGTCTGAGTTTTTTCCTGAGCCGCTTCCGGCAAGATAATTCCTGATTTTGTTGTTGTTTCAGCTTTTTCCTGCTTTAAAAGCACGCGGTCAGCTAATGGCTTTAGTTTCATTTATGTTTCCTCCAAAAATTTGAGATTTTATATAAATAAAATATAGAAATAATTTTTAATCGGCAAGTTTATTTTTTTTTATTTTTTTCAGGGAGCTTTTAGATTTTGAAAGCTAAAAAAAGGACAAATTGATACAGATTTTTATGAATTGCTTATTGATGGGTCAAAAAGAAACAGTTTTCGTCCTGTTTTTTTGCTGAAAAGTTTTGATGCTTCGTTTTGACACAAATTTAATAAAAATAGCTGAAATCGGCAAGAAAAAATTTAAAAGCAAAAAATTCACAGTTTAGAGAGCTTACGCCGACACGGAGCTGGCGCGGAGGCTTGCCGGAGCGAGTCTGAAAGACCGAGCGTGAGCGAGCGGCGGAGCGGCGGGCATTGTTTTTGCTCATTTTGTGATGTAAAAACGCATTGGCTGCTGGAGAAAATGTTCGTCCAGAAAAAAAATAAAAAGTTGGCATGAAAATTGCTGTATTTTACGTAACGAAACATAAAAGGGGATCCGATATGAAATACGATGACGAGACACTTTCTTTTTACTTGAACGACATAAAAAATATTCCGCTTTTGACTCAGGAAGAAGAAAAAAGATTGGCGGAAGAGGCTGCAAAAGGTTCTCTTGCGGCGAAAAATAAGCTTGTGAAGTCGAATCTCCGTTTTGTAATAACTATCGCGAAAACTTACCAGGGAAGAGGCATGGATCTTTCAGACTTGATTAGCGAGGGAAACCTGGGACTGATGACTGCGGTTGATCATTTTGATATTTCGAAAGGATATAGATTTATTTCTTACGCAGTGTGGTGGATTCGCCAAAGCATTCAGAAAGCGCTTTGCGACAAGAGCCGCGCGATTCGTCTGCCGATGAACAAGGTCAGCGAGCTTGCGCAGGTGCAAAAAGCTAAAGCAATTGTCGGAAGTGATAAGGCTGAATCTCAGCAGATTTCTGAGATGGCTGCTATTTTGAGCATGAGCGAGGAAAAGGTCCGTGATATGCTGAAGCTCGACAAAGATGTTATTTCGCTTGACGCTCCAATTGATTCTAGCGCAAAAGACAGCGATACATTCGGCGCATGGTTCAAGGATGAAATCAATGCGGGACCGGAAGAAAAAGCTATTGAAAACGCAATGAAGAGCGATGTCGCAAATGCAATGAATAGTTTGAAGCCGACAGCGCAGAAGGTCCTTCGCCTGCGTTATGGTTTGAGCGGCGCAAAGCCTATGTCGCTTTCTGAGGTCGGGGCTGTTGTGGGGCTTACAAAAGAAAGAATCAGGCAGATTGAGAAAGGCGCGCTTCAGACATTGAAACTTCCATCAAAAAGACGCTGCCTTGAAGCTTATGTCGCGTAATTTTTAGGCGCATGGCGGAGCGGGAAATCCTTTTTGCGGCTGAGTATGGCAAAAAGGTATCTTTAGCATGGCAGAACCTTTCAATAGCATGGCGGAGCGGAGAAAAGCCAAAATGAAAAAACTAAGCGCAGATTGCGATTTTGCTGCTTATAGCCCGTTCTTTGGGGATTCGCTCAAAAAGCTGAACGCGTCTGCTCTTGCTTCCATCATGAGTTTTGCGTCGCGGTATGGGTCGGCAATTTTAAAAGCTAGCTCGCCGCTCTGTGCTGTTCCTGTGATTTCGCCGGGGCCTCTTAATTTCAGGTCTTCCTCGGCGATTTTAAATCCGTCGGTTGTTTCGTGGAGAGCTTTCATCCTTGCGATTCCGTTTTCTGTTATGTTTTTTCTGTAAATCAGAAAGCAGTAAGACTGGGCATTTCCGCGGCCAACCCGTCCTCTAAGCTGGTGCAAAGCCGCAAGCCCGAATCTGTCTGCCTGCTCGATTACCATGCAGGTTGCGTTTGGAACATCAACTCCGACTTCAACGACGGTTGTCGCCACGAGAACCTGAATCTTTCCCGCGCGAAAATCATTCAGAATCTGATTTTGGGCTTCTTCATCAACTTTTGAATGAATCAGGGCGCATTTAAAATTCGGATAAACTTGGTTCTGCAAAAAATCAAAGCTTTCTTCCGCAGATTTTAAGGCTTCTTTTTCGGCTGAGAAATTTTGGCTGGCATTTTCAGAATCAGAATCAAGATTTGCTTCGATTGCCGGATAGACGAAATATGCCTGATGCCCGTTTTGAAGCTCTTTTCTGACAGCCTCGTAGGCATTTCTTTCATTTCCCGCTTTTGTAAGATAAGTTATTACAGGTTTTCTGCCGTTCGGCATTGTATGGATTGAAAGCACATCCAAATCGCCAAAAACTGTGAGCGCAAGTGTCTGTGGAATCGGCGTCGCGCTCATCATCAGAAGATTTGGCTCCCTGAACGGAGGCTGGGCAAATTTATCGTTTGCGGCAATGCTGTTTCGTCCCTTGTCTAAAATCGCCGACCGCTGCATAACGCCGAATCTGTGCTGCTCGTCAATTATAACCAGCGCAAGATCAAAATATTGGACGTTCTTTGAGAAAAGCGCATGAGTTCCAATCACAATGTCGATTTCATGATTTTTCAGCGCTTTTAGCAGATTGTCGCGCCCCTTTGTTTTGATGTTTCCAGTAAGGTAAGCGACCCGAATTCCTAAAGGCTCAAGAAGATTCGCCGCATTTTCGGCATGCTGCCGCGCAAGAAGCTCGGTGGGCGCCATAAGAGCCGTCTGGCTTCCATAGTCTGCGATTCTGAGCGAGGCGAAAAAACTTACAAGTGTTTTTCCAGATCCGACATCTCCCTGGAGAAGGCTTCTCATTGAAAAGCTGTGTGATTTTTCCGCGTTGTTTTTTGTTGCCTTGCCGTTTTCGCCGAATCCGAAATTTTTATCGATGTCGCTGTTCATCTGGGCAATCACGCTCATCTGATCGACGGTGAGTTTGTAAGGAATACGCTCTAAAAGCTGTTTTTGCCGCTTTGAAAGCGTTTGGATAAAATCGGTCTCGCTTATTTTTTCTTGTTTTTCAGTCTGCTCAGCCGTGCTGATTTCGATTTTCGGGAGTTTTCCCCGGTGCGCAATCGCCTGTTCTCCGAGAATTTTCTGAAAGTTAAAAAGCTCTTCAAAAACAAGCGTGTCCCGTGCCTGCATCGCCTCATCTAAAGTCTTCGGCTGATGAATTTGCCTGAGCGCGATTTTTTTTGAGAGAAGCTTTCTTTTTTTTATGATTTCTTCCGGAAGATCATCTTGAATTCCGAGCGAAAATTGCTTTAGCGCCGAATCCACGACTTTTGAGACAATTTTGCTCGTTAGCCCCTCCGTGAGCGGGTAAACTGGAAAAATTTTGCTGTCTGGAAGAGCGATATTCTCAAAATCCTCAAGATTTCCGCCGTCTGCGATTTTTGCGGCTTCAAAACTCGACGACTGATATTTTCCGTATTTAATTTCGAATTTTCCTGAGACAGCGGCGATTTGCCCGACAGGGTGCGATTTTTCCATAAAAGGGCGGTTAAAGCAGACAAGCTCGGCAATTCCCGTGTTGTCAGTGATTATGAGTTTTAGCGTTTTCATCCGTCCGAATCCGAACCACTCATGCCCGATAATTTTTGCAAGCGTATGGGCTTTTCCGTTTCCGGTCTGAACGCTTTCTGCGAGCGTGATTTTTTTTGTTCTGTCCTCGTAGTTCCGCGGATAAAATTGAAGCAGATCGCCTGCCGTAAAAACATTAAGATTCGCAAAAAGAGCCGCCTTTGCAGGGCCCACACCGGGAAGAGTTGAAATTGAATTGTTCAGTTCGCAAATGTGCATAATCTAATATCGGGAAAAAATTGTCGGGAATGAAAAATTCTGTAAATCTAAAAAAAAACAAAAATTTGAATTTTTTGGACGGAAATTTTGAAGAGCAGTTTTCCGCCTGAATCACGTGCCTGATGTTCTTCAAAAATGCCCGGCGCTCCGTGCTTCGCTCGCGCTCATGGGACTGTCTAAAAAAGTAAAAAAAGACTGGCCTGCAAAATTCTGTGAAAAAATCCTGCGGAAATTGCGGACAGTCCCACTTCGGCACTCCGCCCCGGCGTAGCATTTGCTAAGCCGCGGAATTTTCTGCCAAAAAAAGCCGGCCGAAAATCAGAAATAATTTTTAGCCGGCTTAATAAAAACTGTTGTTTAGCTTAAATTCGGGCTAAAACGGCATTGAAAGCAAAACAGCGCATAAAAGCTGAATCAAAAGCCTTCCGCAAATTGAGACAGCCGTAATAGTCAGCGCGGCGACAATCAGCGCGGTTGTGAACGGCATCGTTCTTCCGCCTGAAAAAGGCCGGCAAATTCTGTAGATAAACGGCGTTATTGCCCTGTCAACAGAAGTCCAGATTGAATAATAATTTCCAGAGTCTCCTTTTACGAGATAGACAATCAGCCTTATTATCAGAATCAAAATAAGAAAGAACAGAATCGACTGCACAACGCTCCAGAGCATGGAAATTATCATCGCCAGGAATGAGCCGAATCTTAAGCCTGTTCCCGTTGCGAGGGAGGAGCAGATTGTTGAAGCCGCAATCAAAAGGCAAAGCGCTATTGCCGGAGAAAAATCAAAGGCTGAAAATCGCAAAAACGAGAATCTTCTGAAAATATTTAGATACGGATCGCAAATCCTAGAGATTGCCCGCCCGAATTTTGAATATTGCGCGCCTGGAAACCAGCTGAGCATGACACGGATAAAACACAAAAGCGTGTAGGCTGAAATAAGCGATGAAAGAATTTTGAATAATTGCATGGTTTTCTCCAAAATGCGCCGGAAAATAAAAGCTTTCAAACGAGGGTTTCAGAGCTTAAATTTGCGTCGAAGCAAACTTCGTCTTTAGTCCCGGTGCGTTATTTTTGCCGGCGCAAAAATCTAAAATTGGTCAGACAGTCCAGACTTCGCGGACAGCGCGCAGAGCTTTCAGGGAATTTAAGAATTCTTCCGAGCTAGGCGCAGTCATCTGGCTTCCAGCTTTTATGATATAGCTGTCAGTTCCTGTGTCTATATGAAAATATATAGAACAATTGCCCGAATTGCCAAATAAAAATTCTTTCAGCTCAAAAAACGGCTGCTCGTCTTTCGCGGAGTATTCAAGCTGAATGTGAATCTCCTCGATTGCGCGTTCCTCAAGAACTTTAGGATCTTCAATTTCGTCAACGAGAAATGACGGTGTTTCGCGGGTGCCGTCGATTTTGCCTTTAAAAGCGTAGACGTTTTCGTTTTGAAGCTTGTCATGCACTTTTTCCCATGTTTTCGGGAAGAACGTCAGGTCGATAGTCCCGTTGTAGTCCTGAAGCTTTGCAAATCCCATCGGATCGCCTTTTTTTGTTGTGTACGGACGCAGTTCCATCAGCATTCCGACGGCGGTATGAATTCTGCCGGTGTTTTTTATTGCCCACGGTTTTGCCCCGCTTGCCGCCAGGGCTTCTTTTTCTGCCTTGTCTTGCTTTGCCGCGCGGTCGATATTTTGCGAATTTACAGTCGCTTTCTCGTATGCTTTTTTGTAGTCGTCAAGAGGATGGCCTGAAACGTAGCAGCCAATCAGCTCTTTTTCCATGTTCAGTTTTTCAAAGCGGGTGCAGTCCTCAACGTCTTCATAGACAAAATCAGAATATTCTTTTTCGTCTGTGTCTCCGAAAAGTGAAAGCTGGCCGTCGTTTGCGCCGAGCGCTATTTTTTCTGCGTAAGCGTAGGCGTGTTCAAGATTCGATATAAGAGTCGGCCTGTTTTTGTCGAGATGGTCGAATCCGCCGCATTTTATCAGAACTTCAACTGCTTTTTTGTTGATTGGAGTTTTTGTTCCTTTTTTCTCGTGCGTTTCCGGGTCGATAACATCTTCTTTTGCTTTTAGCATCCGCGTAAGGAAATCCATAAAATCCTTGAACAGTCCGTTAGCCTCGCGTTCTTTTACGATTGCCGCCGCCGCACCTTCTCCCATTCCCTTGATTCCTCTGAATCCAAAAACAATGTGGCCGTCAACAACGTCAAAATTCGAGTCGGAGCGGTTTACATCAGGCGCGTCAACAGGAATGCCCATCCGCTTTGCTTCTTCGATGTAGAGCGGAAGACCGTCTGTTGAAGTGATTTCGTTCGTGAGGTTCGCCGCCATAAATTCAGCCGGGCGGTTTGCTTTGAGCCAGCCAGTTCTGTAGGCTAGAACCGAGTAAGCTGCCGCATGGGATTTGTTGAATCCGTAGCCGGCGAACGGAACCATGATGTCGAAAATCTCGTCGGCATGCTCTTTTGTAAATCCCTGCTTTATCGCGCCTTCTTCAAATTCCGCCTTTTTCCCCATCATGACTTCAGGCTTTTTCTTTCCCATCGCGCGCCGGAGCATATCTGCCGCGCCAAGCGAGAATCCCGCGATTTTTTGCGAAACCTGCATAATCTGCTCCTGGTAGACCATGACGCCGTAAGTTTCTTTTAGAATCGGCTCTAGGCAAGGGTCAGGATAATGAATCGTTTCCGGCTTCCATTTTCCGTCGATGTAGTTTGGAATGAACTGAAGCGGCCCCGGGCGGTAAAGTGCGTTCAGGGCTACCAAGTCCTCGATTTTTTCCGGCTGGAACTGACGCAAAATTTTCTGCATTCCAGGAGACTCAAACTGAAAAACGGCAACAGAATCTCCCCGCTTGAATAAATCAAATGCCTTTTTGTCAGTCTCGCTCACTTTTGAGCAGTCAAAAACAGGCTCGTCAGGTTTTTTGTGCTTGTTGATGATATTTTCTGCATAGCGGATCAGGGAAAGGGTTTTTAGTCCGAGGTAGTCGAATTTTACAAGTCCGCAAGGCTCGATAATGTCCATTGTGTACTGAACTCCGACCTCGTGCGTTTTTGGATCCATGAATACCGGCGCCCAGTCAGGCAGGGCTGTAAGACCAATCACCATTCCAGAAGCGTGCAAGCCGGTGTTTCGTTTGCAGCCTTCAAGCTTTAAGGCAAGGTCAAAAAGCTTTTCGTAGCGAGGATCGTGCCTGAATTCGGCAAGCTGCCCGCCGTCCGGGAATTTCTCGTTCGCAGGCTCAAAGCAGTTTTTGAGTTTCGTTTTTAAATTTTCGGAGACTTTTGACTTTAGCATGTTGACTTCCGGAAGAGGAATTCCCAGCGTTCGTCCAACGTCTGCGATGCAGTTTTTCGGCTTTAGTGTTCCGAAAGTTACAATATGGCCAACTTGCGGGTCGCCGTACAAATCGCGCGTGTGCTGGATAATGTCCTGGCGATAGTCGAAATCCATGTCAACGTCAAAATCCGGCATTGAGACGCGCTCCGGATTTAAGAAGCGCTCGAAAATCAATTTAAAGCGGAACGGATCAATATCCGTGATTCCAAGCGAGTAGGCTACAAGCGAGCCTGCTCCAGAACCTCGGCCCGGACCTATCGGAATGTAAGGCTTCGGCCTGTTGTTCACATTGTCCCAGGTTGATTTTGACCAGTTGATAAATTCCCACACGATTAAAAAGTAGCCTGAAAATCCCATTTTGAAGATGATTCCAAGCTCATATTCTGCGCGCTGTCTTATCTGCTTTGTGATTTCCGGATAACGCTCCCTAAGTCCTTTTTCAACGAGATGGCGCACATAGTCATCTTGATTTGAAACATAATCGTCTCCGTGCGTCTGAAATTCCTTCGGAAGCTCGAAGCGGGGCAGACAGCCTTTCAGTTCCTGTGTCTTGTACTGATGAATCGTCAGATTGCACATATCCGCGATTTTTATTGTGTTTTCGTACGCTTCCGGAATGTCCGGAAAAAGCTCGCGCATTTCCTGCTCTGTCTTAAAATACCATTCGTGCCGTTCTCCGCCCATTGTCTGGTGCGGCTCGTTCATGTTCTTTTTGAATCCGATGCAGCGAAGACAGTCTTGAGCTTCCCAGTCTTCCTTTTCGATATAGTGGATGTCGTTTGTGACAACCATCGGAATATCTAGCTCGCGGGCAAGCTTTATGAGTTTCTTGTTGATATATTTCTGGTCGTCAAGGCCGTGATCCTGAAGCTCAATATAATAATGGTCAGGCCCGAAAAGATTCTTGTATTTAAGCGCAAGCTCCCTGGCTTCCTCGTCCTTGTCGGCAAGAAGAAGCTGCGGAAGCTCGCCTGCAATGCATGCGGAAAGGCAGATAAGCCCCTCGTGATATTTTTCAAGAAGCTCAAAGTCGATTCTAGGCTTGTACCAGGTTCCTTCCGTGTAGGCGATAGATGAAAGCCAGCTCATATTTTTGTAGCCCGTCTCGTTCTCGCAGAGAAGAATCAGATGAAAATATCTCGCCTGGCGGTCTCCGTCCTCTCCTTTTTTTGAATACGGAACAGAATTTTTTTCAAGATGGCTTCCAAAAGCGACGTAAAATTCCTCGCCCACAATCGGATTGATTCCGTTCACATGGCAAAGATGCTCAAAGTTAAGCGCGCCGAACATATTTCCATGGTCAGTGAGAGCCAAAGCCGGCATGTTGAGACGCTTGGCCTTTGAAACCAGGTCGTCAAGCCGGGCGCAAGAGTCCAAAAGCGAGTAGTCTGAGTGGACATGAAGATGAACGAAATTTGCCTTTGGTGTGCCTTCCGGGGCGTCCGGAAAAACGTGATAGTCAGCCATTAAAATTTCCTGCCTTGCAGTTTTAGATTAAAAATCAAGATTAAAGAATCGCGGTGGCCGTATTCTAGCACAATGCGGAAAAAGTATGAATTAAGAATGTTAGTGAAAAAGAATGCGGCATGGACGCGGCAAAAACAGTCTGCGGAGCGTGAAAAAAAACAGCCTCTGCCGCAAAACAGAAGCTGCCTGAAAAAAAATTGCGGATTAAATCCTACTTTCCGCGCTTTGCGACGCTCTCATTCACGCGGGTGATTTCAGTCTCAACGCTTTTCGAAAAATCCGCGACCGCTGCGTTTCCCACAATCGCCATCGTGTTGAGGTACGGAACAATCTTGTCGTTTATGACCGCAAGGATAGGCTTCTTGTAGCTTGACGCGCTCGCGCCCTTGCTGCCCTGCGCCTTTACAAAAGCATCGTTCGCGGCCGTAAAATTGTCCTGCGCCGCACGGATTGCCGCGACAATCTCCGCAACACCGTCAAGTTTTTCAATGCTTGCCACAGCTTCCGCAGCAGCAAGGTCTTTGAGCAGGCTTTCAATCATCGAGCTTTCAGAAACATAGCTCGCGCTCAAAATGCCCGACTTCGCGTACTTGTCGTAAACCGCCTTCAAGCTAAGTGCCGCGGATTTTTTCTCCTCCAGAGGAAAAACCGCATAGCCCGAAAGAAGCGCGCCAAGATTTCTGACTGCCTCGTCGCGCCTTGAGTCCGCCTCGTCAAGATTCGACACCGCCTTGTCCTGCAGAATCGCAGCCGTAATCGCGTCGCTCAAAGTTGTAAGCTCCGCAATCTGCGACTTTAAGAAATCATCTCCCTGAGCCTTTGCGTCCGCGCCGAAAATGCGGATGATTGAGTCCGAAAGCCCGTCCACCTCGGTGATACGTGCCTTTGCATTCAGTTTGTTCATGTGTCCCCCTTTTTTTTGTTTTGGGTATCTCTAAAAAATCATTTTCAATGCTTTTTTAGAGATGCCTGCGAGTTTTAATTC
>CAVDRA010000007.1:0-22607 GCA_963611155.1 bacterium
TAATTGTATTTGTGGCCGTTTATCTTGAATGTAAGCGACTCTCCTGGCTTGCGCCACCGGGCAAAGAATCTGCTTGATCTGTCCTTAAAATTTGGTCCGGCTCAAGTCTACGGCCTTTCGATGTTTTACTCCGCTCGTGTCCCGATCTGCTCTCCGATCCTTACCCTGCGCTCCTGGCCTTTCATGGTGCTCTCCTCTATCTCAGGGAGAAGGGCGATTTTTCCTTTTTGGACCAGGACCGCGATTGTCGAGCCGTGGAGGTCGAAGTATCCTTTCTCTTCTCCTTTTGTGCAGATGTGGCTCTCGTGCCTGTTACGGATTCCTCCGACACTGAATGCGCCGATCTCGATTTGCGCGACATTTCCGAAATTTTTTGTTTCTATGAGCGTCCATGAGCGGCGGTTCTTTTTGAATACTCTGTACTTTTCAAGTGCGGTCGGCTGGACACTATAGAGACTGCCTGGGATGGGATTGTTTTCAGAGTGGAAACCGTCGTCGATGTAGCAGTAGCGGTGGTAGTCTGATGCGCGGAGCCTGAATACAAGGCACATTCCACCTTTGAATCCATGAATCATGTTGGCGACTCTAGCTTTTTTGGTGTCGTCCGTGTTTTTCCATGATTTCTCGTTTATTCCGAACAAATCCTCAAGCGTGTAGTCAAAACCTTTTATATTGAAGGTTGCATTTTCAGTTATCTCGTAAGCACTCAAGAGACTGTCAGCAGGCGAAATGAAGTGCGTTGGCTCTGGGTCGAATGTTATCTCCTTTTTTCGTGTGAAGAAATCATTGAAGCTGCGGAATTTCATGCCGCTGAATTCTGTCATGTCGATTTTGTTTTTTTCGATAAAGCGCTTTACGTAAAAGCTTGAGGCAGGCGAGCGCAAAAACACGCCAAGAATCTTAGGAACCCGTGTGAAAAGCATCGCTTCGAGAATTATTCTTCCGAATCGTGTTCCATAAAGAAATTTTGTTGATTTGTCGTTTGTCGAAATCTCGTTCACTTTTTGTTCCTGATTTTATTTTTGTGTGTTTATATGATTTTTTCTTTCGAGGTGTTTTGCTCTTTCTTCTTCTTTTAGATCTTCCTTGATTAAGTCCCGGAGATTTATTGTGTCGCTAGACTGATTTTCGATTACAGCGTCATTTTCAAACATGAATGACGGTGTTTTTTCCGTTGTCGGCACGTAATATGATTTTCCGAGAATCAGCATTGTAAGTTCTATCAGACCAATAAGAATCATTATGATTTTTCCGATAAGGGCTGGTTTCGGCATTTTAAAAGGACTTATAAACATTACTGCCATAAGCATCAAAAGAATTGCGCAAGGCTGAATCGGCGGGCGGGCATTTCCAAGAAAATACGAGATTATAAAAATTGCCGGAAGAATTAGCGCGATGCTTGTGACTGGAAGCCCTCTGTATTCATGGCGTCTTTCGGAAGTTTTTTCCTGGCGCTCCATTTCGTCAACATTAAAGTAAGAAAGGCGAATCAGCGCGCAAAGAAGATAAAAAGCGCAAATGCAAATCACGCAGCGTGCCTGCATTGGATGCTCAATTGGATACTGCACGTCCCCGATTGCAAGCTTGTAGACAATCAGCGCTGGAAAAACACCGTAGCTTATGATGTCTGCCATCGAGTCAATCTGAATTCCAAAAAGTTTTTCTTCATGGGATCTGTCTTTTTTTGTTGAGGCGACTTTTCCGTCGAACATATCCATAACGCCAGCAACCATTAAGCAGAGAAGAGCAAGAATAAAGCTGCGGTCTGAATTTGAAAATACAAAATGGATTCCTGCGAACGAAATCAACATTCCAATGTAAGTCATGACAACTGTGTAATTATAAACACCAAGTAAATGCATATTTTACCTTCTTTTTTTAGATTTATTTAATCGAAGAGATTTCCAAAAATCAATCCGTAGACGATTATGAACCACGGTTTTGAAGTCAGGATAATCAGAGCGAACTTTTTGAATTTCATGTCTGTCAGTCCTGAAAAATAGCAAAGAAAGTCGTCCGGCGAAATCGGAATAAAAATCGCGATCCAAAGAAAAACCGGATAACTTTTATGCCATTTTTGCATCCATTTTGTGCTTTTTAAATATTGCTTCTCGGAAAAAATCTGCTTCATAATTGTGACTCCGAAAGTTTTTGAAAGCGCGAACGCAATAAATGAGCCGAGACAAATTCCGATGTAGTTGCACAAGATTCCTGGAATTGTGCCGAAAAGACTTGGCGCCACAATGTAGCCTAGAGTTCCTGGAATAACGGCGTATACAACTTTCACGCATTGAAAAAGGGTCACAAAAATCGGGCCTGCCCAACCGAACGACTGCACAAATTCCTGAAAAGTGTTTATATCGTGAAATTTTCCGTTTTTATATTCTATTAGGAGAAAAATTCCGCAGGCGGCAATGAAAACACAAAGAAGAATCAAAAAAATACGTTTAAAAAGCGATGTTTCTTGTTCAATGAGATTTTCTGCCTGTTCTTTTAATTCGTCTGTGTGTTGTTTTAGTTCTGTCTTCATAAAATTATATTAAAACGCCATTATAGTGAAATGTTTTTGATTGTGCTATTTATTGATGGAATTTAACTCCTATTTTCTCTAAAGATGATTTATGATAAGATTTTCCAATTATTTTTATCGTCTGCAACGCGCCTGTTGCGGATTCAGGAGAAAAATTTATGGCAAAAAATGTAAAAGCACCTGTCGATGAACATTCGTGCACGTTGGACAAAATCATTTCGCTCTGCAAAAGACGCGGATTTGTTTATCAGGCTTCTGAAATTTACGGAGGCCAGGCTGGAGCATGGGATTACGGTCCTCTCGGTGTAGAATTCAAACGCAATATCCAGAATGCCTGGTGGAAAGAGATGACACAGCTTCATGACGATGTTGTAGGCTTGGATTCTGCTATTTTCCAGCATCATACAACTTGGGAGGCTTCTGGCCATGTCGGACATTTTTCTGATCCGATGATTGACTGTCTTGAATGCCAGGCTCGTCACCGCGCTGACAAAATGATTGAGGACTTCGTTGCTGAAAATCCGGACAAAAATCCTGGAAAGCCTGTTGATACAATGACTCACGAAGAAATGAAGAATTTCATCGACGCGAATATTGATTGCCCTGTTTGCCATTCAAAAAACAGAAAATATACAGCTGTCCGCGAGTTTAACCTGATGTTCAAGACTTATCAGGGACCTGTCGCAGATGACTCTCACCTTATTTATCTTCGTCCTGAAACTTGCCAGGGAATTTTTACTGATTTCAAGAGCATTGTTCAGTCAAACAGAATGAAAGTGCCTTTCGGCGTGGCTCAGGTTGGAAAATCTTTCCGTAATGAAATTATCTTCAAGAATTTTATCTTCAGAACTTGCGAATTTGAGCAGATGGAAATGGAATATTTCTGCAAGCCTGGAACAGAGGATGAGACTTTCCAGAATTGGCGCAACGAAAGATGGAATTTCTATTTGAAATATGGAATTCCTGAGAAACAGCTTAAGTGGCATCATCACGACAAGCTGGCGCACTATGCAAAAGATGCTTATGACATTACTTACAATTTCCCGATCGGATTTGAGGAAATTGAGGGAATCCATTCACGCACTGATTTTGACTTGTCTCAGCATGCGAAATTTTCAAAGAAAGATATGTCTTATATCGATCAAGAAAACGGCAACACAAAATATGTTCCATATGTAATAGAGACTTCTGCCGGATTGAACCGCAATTTCCTGATGTTCTTGTGCGAAGCTTACGAGGAGCAGAATGTCGGAACTGACGGAAAAGATGACTACAGAACTGTTCTCCACCTTGATCCTCGCCTGGCTCCTGTTACAGTCGCTGTTTTGCCTTTGATGAAAAAGGACGGGCTTGCTGAAAAGGCAAAGGAAATTCAGCATCTTTTGAAAGAAGATTTTGTTACTGATTTTGATGTTTCTGGAACTGTCGGAAAACGTTACCGCCGTCAGGATGAAGTTGGAACTCCGTTCTGCGTTACTGTTGACTATGACACAATTCAGAAAACAAAAGATGACGGCTCTGAAAATCCGCTTTTCGATACTGTAACAGTCCGCTTCCGCGATTCAATGGAGCAAGAGCGCGTAAAACTTTCTGAGCTTCACACATTCTTGTTCAATGCAATCAAGAATTACAAGCCTGTTGAAAGAAACAGATAAAAAGCAAAAAGTCTGGACGCTGCGGGCTGACGATAAAAGTCCGCGCGTTGTCTTTTTATTTTGAATTGATTTATGGAATACGTTTCTTTAGGAAAAACAAATCTTCTCGTGAGCAGAACCGCATTTGGCGCAATGGGGCTTGATGAGGTTGAAAATCCTGAAGAAGCGTCAGAGATGATTCAAAAAGCGTACAGCGAGGGAATCAATTTTTTTGACACTTCGATGGATAAGCCTGAAAGCGAGAAAAGGCTTGGAGAGTCGATTTCAAAAATAAGGGAGAATGTGTTTATTGCGATGAAAAGCGCCGCGCATTCTTCTGACGAGCTTTCCGAGGCGATTGACAACAGCTTTACAAATTTAAAGACCGATTTTGTTGATTTGTACCAGCTGGAACGCCCGAATTTTCTTCCTCGCCTGGGGGATTCAGACGGACTTTTAGAAAAGCTTTTGAATTTAAAAGAGTCTGGCGTAGTGCGTCATTTTGGGGTTGTCACTGAATCTTTGGATGTTGCGAATCAAGTGCTTGAGTCTGATTTCCCCTGGGAGACGATTCAGTTTCCGTTCAATATGCTTTGTGATAAGACCGTTGAGCATCTTGCAAAAAAATGTTTTGAAAAGAACATCGGTTTTGTGGCGATGCAGCCTTTGTGCGGCGGAGTTTTGACAAATATTCCCCTTGCTCTCGGTTTTTTTCTTCCGTTTGATAATGTTGTGCCTGTCTGGGGCGCGAGAAATATGGGCGAGCTAGAACAGCTTCTTTATTTTACGCAGAATCCTCCGCGTCTTGACGATAAATTTTATTCAGAAACAGAAAAAATCAGGGCGTTTTTTAATTAGAAAACTTTCCGCAAATTGGAAAAAAATAATTTTGCGTTTTTAGATATTTTGAATTGGAGCTTTTTTTAAACGGGTTTCAGCTTTCAATTCCGATTTTTTTGTTTTCGATATAGCAGGACTTTATTCTGCCAGTGTAAGTTTTCCGTGAAGCCTTTTAAGCTTTTATGATTTTTTATCTTAAGCCGCATGAAAAGCATAGCAGTCTAAAAAAGCCTGGTTTACAACACAAATTCATGTGACCGGAGCTTTTATTTTAGATAAGCTAGAATATCTTTTAGCTCAGCCTGGTTCACAACACGCACAATGCGCACTTTGTCATTGTCTGTCATTACAATTTTCGGATTTCCAAGATCGTTTTTTTCTCCGATAATCTGAACAAACGGTGTTCGAGGGTCGTTTGGATTTGTGTCTGCAACTTGCGCTATTTTTCCGTTTGAAAGATAGACATAGCTTCCGATCGGGAAAAGCGACAATGCCTGAACTAAAGCCTTTACGACATTTTCATCATAAGCCTTGTTTGAATTTCTTAGCATTTCAATCATCGCTTCATAAATTGATTTTGCTTCTTTGTATTGGCGCGGGGCTGAAATTGCTTCATAAGTGCAGGCAACAGCAAGAATTTTTCCGTATGTGGAGATTTTGTCTCCTGTGAGATGTCTTGGATAACCGCTTCCGTTTTCACGCTCATGATGCTCAAGAACTCCAAGCTGAATTGTCGGCGGAAAATTATTTTCTTTTAGAATATTGAATCCTAAAACGGTGTGTGTTGAAAGCAAAGCTCTTGCCTGGATTGAAAGCGGCTTGCTTGTTATGTAAAGCTGAGGCGGGAGCTGAATCTGTCCGATTTCATGAATGCTTGCCGCGGCTGCAAGGTCAACGAGTTTTTGGTCTGGAAAGCGGAGCTGAAGCCCGATTATGATTGAGAAAGTTGTTGAGCGAAGGCAGTGGCTCACAATGAAATTTTTATCCGCCTTTTCTTCTGGTTTCGGGTGAATCTTCAAGATGTATTTTTTGTTTTGCTTGACAAATTCAACAAGCTCTTTCATTGCCGGAAAAAGATCTTCCGCTCTGAGTTCCTTGTGTGTCACATATCTCGTGAAAACCTTCGTTATGTATTTAAGATATTCGTCATAAATATTCTGGACGACTTCCATTTTGTGGTTTTCATCTGCCTGCGCAAGTTCTTTGTTCGCCTCTGAAACTTTGCCGAGAAGCTCCGTGTTCATCAGATGCTTTTTTGAAACAACAAGGTCATCTGTTTCTAAGTCAAAATCAACTTGCTCAAATTCTCCGATTCTTGAAGATTTCTGATTTTTTGGAGAAGAATTGCTTTGCGTCTGTGAAACCTGCTCGTCAAGATAAGCCGTCTTGAAATCCCATTCTAAAAGCGTTTTCTGAAGAACTTTTGAAAAAGGAAGTTCCTTGTCGAGAATAACGAATTGTCTGTCCAGCACCAAATTATTTGAAAAACGCTGGCCGTCTGCTAACTCATGAATTTGAACTGGTGTCATAGAAATCTCCAATTCAATTTATCGGCAGAAAATATTAAAAACTAAAGCGAATAGAAAAGGGCAAAAAAAAAGTCAGAAAGTCTTACACACTTTCTGACATGGATTGTAGTTTCCTACAACGCAGTGCAAGATGTCTGGATGTTCCGCTAAAAAGAAGCACACCCTGCACTGCGCGGCACAATATTATTATCGGAGGCGTGCAGGGAATCTTTAGTTAGATTGATAAATTTTTTCGATAATTTTTTATGCTTTTTTCTAGCTCGTTATAGATTATTTTTGAGCGCTGAAAAGTTGCGGTAAGCTTGTCCGCGCTCAAAACTGTTTTTTCGTAGATTTTGCTGAGCTGGTCTTCCGTTGGAAAAACAAGCGCCGCTAAATCTTTGAATTCCGAGCATAAAATTGCCGAGTCAATTTTTTCGAGTTCTTTTGAGTAATTTTCCTGATTGCCGGCATAATTGCCGGCATAATTGCCGGTTTGCTTTGAAATCGCCTTGTCTGAAATATCTATGCCTTTTTTTGCGAGAATATGAAGCTCATTGAGCCCATTTTTTATCATATCGAGAACTTTTATGAATTTTTCGCTTTTTCCTGAAAGTCTTGAATTTTGGCCGGATTCATCTTTTTCATTTTTTTCGTGTTTTGATTCAAATTCGGTTCCGAATTTTTTTTCCGATTCTTCCTGTTTTTCGCTTTGAATGAAAAACTCGTTTTTTAGGCCTGTGAAATCTGGGAGAGAAAGAAGCTCGTTAATTGAAAGAGTTTTGAATCCTGGAATTTTCAGCGATTTTGTTGAAAGCGAGTATGACGCGAGGCCCGAGGAAGAAAATTCCTCTTGCTTGCTTTCAAACCACCAGGCGAACATTTTCATTTTGCAGTCTGTCAAAATTTCCGCGCCTGTGTAGTCTGTTGATTTTTCTGCTCCTGCCGCGAAAAGGGCGGAAATTCCAAGTTTTTCGGCAGGATTTGTTCTTTTTGAGATTGTATGGATTTTTTCCTCAAAGGTTGAGCCTCGGATGTGTGTCTGGTAATCTGGATAGCCGAGGTCTAGGCCTGAAAAAATAATATTTTTGGCGCCTGCTAAACGGGCGAAGTCCCAGGCTGTTGTTGAAACGGAGCCGCCTGCGCTTAAAACGCCTTTTTCTCCGAGTTTTGACTCTACAAACTGTCCTAGCGGAAACATAGATGAGCACATCACCGTTTTTCGGCAAGGAAACCTGAAAACTGGCGGATAGGCCGCGGATTCTGTAATCAAAACGCTTGAAGGAGAGCAAAGCCCGGCGATATGGCGGTAAGCATAATATTGCGGATCGCAAAGAATAACAAAATCAGGCTCAACTCCAGCATTTAGGCAAGGGCGCAACGCTGTGTCAACCGCAATCAGAAGCGTTCGTTTTTTCAGTTCCCGCAAAATCGGAAGCGCTTCTTCTAAAGTCGGTCCTGCGGCAAGAATCAGGGCGGGAATTTTTGGATTCAATTTTCCCTTGTAAATGTTCACTCCGTCTTTTTCCGCAAGATGATGAAGATTACGGCACGAATTTTTCAGCCAGAGTCCTGAGAATTTTTCGAGCGTGGAATTGTTTATCTGGGACTTCCGTTTGTTCCTTTCAATCAGGGATTTTAAGGCTGAAAAATAATCTTTTGAATGTTGAGTCTGGGCTGAATTCTCGTAAATATGGATGTGATTAAAACCCCCGCAGTGTTCGATGATTGAAATAACTTGATCGGGAGCTGTTTTTATGGCTAGGACAATATTTTTTGACTTGAAAAAATCGCTCCAGTCTAAAACTGAAAGCGCTGTAAAAAAATAGTTCTCGTCGTTTTCAACGAGGATAATTGTGTCGTTCGGAAAAAGTCTTGCGTAGGAAATCACGTTGTAGCCAAGTCCGCAGCCAAAAAAAGCCGTTCCGAAAAGCTCAGGATTTTCTTTGTGAATGTTTTCCGCGGCCTGTTCAGCTTCACGGACTGGATTGTAGGCTGAATGGAGATATTTTCCGTTTTCTTTTGCGGTCGGGAAAAAATCTTCCGTGTTTTGAATTCTCAATTTTGACGGAAGAATTTCAACCGGAATTTTTAGATTGCAATTTTGCGAATAAATTTTACTGCTGCGCTCATTTTTATTTTGTTCTGAAAAATTTTCAAGAATTGCCGGCTGAAAAATTTCAGCAAGAGACGGAAAACGTTCTTTTAAAAGAGCGATATTTTTATTCCAAATAGAGTTCAATGTTCATATTCTCCGTAACGGGAGTTCCCGCGGAAGGATTTTGGCTTGTAACCCAGCCGTCTCCGTTGATTTTTACATGGATGTCTTTCCTGTCGAGAATCGGGAGAAGCTGACGCTTTGACATTCCTTTAAAGTCTGGAACTGTGTCGCCGATTGCGACTGGAGCTTGCGCTTCGATTGAGACAAGTCCCGGATGCGCAAGGCTTGAAGCTCCGCCGCGGCTCATTCCAAGATGGTCGATGATTACGTTTGCCGCCTGCGCGATTACAGGTGCTACAATTCTTCCTGCATAGGTTTCGCCCTGAGCTTTTTCAATCACGATATAGAGGATAATTTCAGGATTCTCGATTGGAAACATTGCGATGCAGTTCGAGATAAAGTCGGTTTTTGAATATCCGCCATTTACAGGATCTGCCATTTGCGCAGTTCCGGTTTTTACGCCGATTGAAACGTCTCCGATTGAGGCCCTGTGACCGGTTCCGTTTTTTGCTACGGATTCCATACAGCTCAAAAGATAATTTGCTGTTGAAGATTTGAAAACTCTCTCTTTTAAAAAAGGCGTGTGGACAAATTCTTCTTTTCCAGTGTTATCAGTGATTTTGCTTACAAAAGTAAGCTGGACTGGAACACCGCCGTTTGCGATTGCTGTTGCGGCCTGAACCATTTGAAGTGCGCTGACAGTGATTTCCTGGCCGATTGCGATTGTTGGCTTTGAGCGCGCTGACCAGTATCTGTCGCTTGTGCTTCGGACAAGGCCTGTAGTTTCGCCTGAAAGCTCTGTTCCCGGTTTTGAGCCGAATCCAAGCTCGCGGAGCTTTTCAAGAAAGGGTTCTGATTCGATTTTTTCGCTCATCTGGGCAAGCGCGTCGTTGCATGAATTTTCTAGAGCTTTTCGTGCGGTTTGCCAGCCGTGATGATCAAGGCAAGTGATTCTGATTTTTTCGCCGCTCGGCATTGTCCTTTCGTAAAGCCCGTCGCAAAGATAAAGATCGTCTTCGCTGATTACGCCCGCATCTAAAAATGAAGCGACCGAAAAAATTTTGAAAACTGAGCCTGGCTCGTAGCTGTCGGTTGCGGGCCGGTTTTTCATTTGTTCAGGAGTCGCTTTTGTGTACTCGTTAAGATTTGCGGAAGGCAGGCTGATATATGAAAGAATTTCTCCTGTTTTAGCTTCCGCCGCAATCAGCATTATATTTTCGGCTTTCGTGCGCTCCATCGCGTTTTCTGTGATTTTTTCAAGGTTAGTCTGAAGATTCGCATCGATTGTCAGAAAAATATTTTTTCCTGGTATTGATTCATAGTCTTCGCCTTTTTTGGGAGCGAGAATATCCTGCATTGAAAATTCAATTCCGGCAAGTCCTTTGTTGTCTACGCCCAAAAATCCGATAAGCTGCGAGGCGAGATTATTTTCCGGATAAACGCGCCTTTCTGTTTTGTCAAAGCGGACTGCCGCTCCGAAACCGTTTTTCAGGCAGTCCTGCTTTAATGCATCGGCCGATTCCTGATTCATGTTTTTCTTAAGATAGACGAAAGTTTTTTCTTTTTGATTTTCGAGAGTCTCAAGAATTTGCTGTTCGCTTTGTCCTATATGCGGCGCAACAGCAGAGGCAAAAAGTTTTTTTTTGTCGTCTTTTACCGCAGATGGTGTTACTGTAAAATCGTAATAATTTGCCGGCACTGCGAGCGCTTTTCCATTTCTGTCGAGAATCGAGCCTCTTTGCGTGGGAATTGGTTTTGCATCCCTTTTCGCAGGCGTTTTAAAAGCGTAAAAACCATATTTTGAAATCACAAAAATCGAGAATGCTGCCGCCAATCCGACTAAAACATAGAGAGGCTTCTTTTTGATGTATCCGTTCATTTGCATATAACTTTTCCAAGCACGTTCCGTACCGAAACAAAACCGTAAGAGCGTGAATCGACTGATTCATCATAATTGTCTCCGATTGCGAGAATATAGCCTTCTGGAACGGAATCAGAATTTTTAAGATTTTTATATTGTTTTTCTGTTAAAGGAATTTCTTTCCCATCGATTTTTAGAGTATATTCAGAATCTTTTGAATATTCCAGCTTGTCGCTGGCGGTTGCCAGGCAGCGTTTTACAACGATTTTGTCATTGTAAAGATAAATCACGATGTCGCCTTTTTTTGGCGTTGCCCACTGGACAAGAAGTT
Source organism: bacterium (assembly GCA_963611155.1). Lineage (GTDB taxonomy): Bacteria > Spirochaetota > Spirochaetia > Treponematales > Treponemataceae > Treponema_D. Next base: position 10,926 of record CAVDRA010000007.1, read on the forward strand.
TGCTTCCGTAAGGCTCGGCAATTCCAAAGGCAAGACGGTTTATGAAGATTTTGTCACCGTCGTGAAGAGACGGAATCATTGACCGCCCTGAAACTGTCAAAATTTCAAATGCGAAAAGCTTTATCAAAAGTCCGATCGCAAGTCCTGCGCACACAAAAAATATCAGCGCGGAATATTTATTTTTTTTTGGTTCTGATTTTTGTTCTTCCATAGTTTTTATGATTTTACAGGAAGGTTCCTCCTAAAATCTAAATTCATATTAGCATTTTTCCGATAAAAGATATATGGAAGTGTTCAGTTATGTTGGCTCGGCTGCTAGAAAACCTGCGGCGAAAGCGGAAACAGAATTCAATTTTAATTACTCGCTCATGAAAATCGCTTCAAAAACGGCTCCCCGCCAAAAGGAAAAGCTGGCATCTTTTGAATTTGGCAAGAAAGCCGCTTTTTATTTTCCGCTTTTTTTGCTCGTTTTGATTTTGCTTGTTGTTCCTGTGACTGTGTTTAACCTGCTTTCATATTTTGAGCATCATTCTTTTTCTTTGAAATTTAATCCGGAATCTTCGCTTGATTTTGATTTTCTGGACAGCGCGATGTCAAAATTTGCGATGGAAGATATTATTTCCGATGTTGACGAAAACGGAAATGTCCTTGATGAAAATGGAAAAATTCTGACTGCGGCGAGCATTGGAATCGCGCAGAAAGTTGTTTTTCAGAATTACAAAGTTCATTCAGGAGACTCGATTTCCACGATTACAAGGCATTTCGGGCTTTCAAATATTTCAACTTTAATTGCTGTGAATAATATTGGAAATGTGCGGACTCTAAAATCTGGACAGGTTTTAAGAATCCCGTCTCAGGACGGCATGGTTCATAAAGTTTTAGAGGGGGATTCCTTGAATGCGATTTCTGTGAAATATCACGTTAGCGTGGAGGAAATTCTTGATGCTAACGATTTGACATCTGACGTCCTTGCGAAGGGAGCGGAGCTTTTTATTCCCGGCGCGAAAATGGATTCTGCAAGTTTGAAAAAAGCGATGGGCGAGCTTTTCGTCTGTCCTTTAAAAATAAAATACAGAATTTCATCATATTTTGGGCACAGAAAAGATCCTTTCACTGGAGCGCCTTCAAATCATACTGGAGTTGATATGGCTTGTCCTCAGGGAACTCCGATTTACTCCGCGATGAGCGGAAAAGTCGTTTATGTAGGCTGGAGCAATATTTTCGGAAATTATGTTATTATAAATCACGGAAACGGCTATCAGACTTTGTATGCGCATATGCTTAAGACGCTTGCAAAAACTGGAACTTATGTTGACCAAAGTACAAAAATAGGACTTGTGGGCTCAACAGGATATTCAACCGGTCCGCATCTTCATTTTACTGTTTACAAAAATGGAAAACTTGCCGACCCGCTGACTTTGATAAAATAATTTATGTTTTGCTTTATTTTTTTTAATAAAAAGAGCAAGATTTTATAAAATGTTTAAATCGCCGTAAAAGCGGCGCGGAAAACAGAAAATGGACTTTGTAACTTTTTGCGACTGCGGCCGCTCTATTGATGAATCGTTTATTTATTGTCCGTGGTGCGGAAAACAACGCAAGGAAATGGACGACAAGATGATTTTGGAAAATGTTTTTAGCCAGCTTGAAGCAAAGCAGACGGAAAACAGAATGAGCCGGGTTCAAAAAATCCAGCGCAAGATTGAAGAGCTTGAGAAAGAGCTCGGCGAGCTTAGTGAAAAAACACAGACGGGAGCCAACCCTGAAAAAAAAGCCTGATTTTTTATTCATGATGAAAATACTGAAAAAATCATTACTTAGCATTTTTGTTTTGTTCTCATGTTGTTGCGGTTTTTCGGCCGCAAATTCAATAAAATTTGAAAATCCCCAGATAAACAGTGAAAATAAAATCCTTTACACAATCGAGCATAATCTTGGCGGGAGCGAAAATTATAAGACCCTTCTTTTAACCGAAGCTGAAAACACCCAAAATACAAAAATTTTGACTTGCTATCCTGAAAAAATGGAGCTTCTTTTGGGCGGAACCGTTCTTCAGATTAGAAACCGTTACGGAACTGCCCGCTATTCCATTGCCGATGAAAATCTTTCATGGTTTACACAGGAAGAATCCTTGCCGACTGCCGCAAAAAAAATGGGGAGCGCAACTGTGAGCTCCAGCGGAAAATGGATTTGCTATTTGAAGAAAACAGGAGCTGCTTCTGCGCGGCTGATTTTAAAAAACGCTCTTACTTTGCAGGAATTTGTTCTTGATGAGAAGGCGGAATTCGACTATGAAAAAATTCCTGCGAAATGGTGTCCTGGAAAAGAAATCCTGCTTTACGAAAAAACTAATGAAAAATCTGTCGGTGTTTACTTTTGCGATCCGAAAGCCTATGAGCAAAATATTCAGATGAGCGACGGATTTAGAAAAATAGGCGAGGGAAATATAGACAGCGTTTCCTGGGCAAATTCAAAATATTTTATCTATATTAACCGCGGCTTAATCTACAAGATTGGAACAAGCGAGCTTTATACGCGCGCTTTGTATTCAAATATCGTTGGAAGCGGCATTGTTGTCGGAAAACTTCCGCTTGATTTTGATGCCAGAAAAGACAAATTCTGGATAAATCCGCAGGTGAGCCGTCTTCTTTTAATAAAGTCAAATTCTGTAATTACTGTCTACGAGATAAACGGCGCAAATCCAAAAAGTTTTTCAGCTTCTTATTCAAAGCCGTTCAGCTCGGTAAAAGGCTCTGTTGTAGACTACAATCTTTACTGGACTGAAAACGGAAGCGCAATTTTATGGGTGAATCTTGTTGGAAATGATGACGGAAAAAGAAAATCATGTATTTATAGGCTTTCTTCTAATATTGAGCTGCTTGAGACTGTTGAGCAGACGAAAACTCCCGTGCTTTCTCCAGATGGGAAAAAAATTGCGTTCGGTTCTGGAAATCATCTTTATGTTTATAAAATTGATGGCTGGAAAAAAATCGGGGACTTGGCTGGTGAAAAAACTGTTTCCTATGTTTGGCGCGGAAACGAAACGATATTTGCGGGCGGAAACGCTTCTGTTAGAAAATGGTCGGCGGACGATAACGGAAAATTTTGCGGTGATGGAAGCCTTTTGTTCTTGTCGTCTGTAAAAAATGCTTTCTGGAAGCCTGGCACAGAAAATGTTATTACAGCGCAAAGTTTGCTTGGCGATGCGATTTTTTATGATTATGACTCTTACAGAAATATTTGGTGGCAAATTTCTGAAGACAGCCGCGCGGACGATGAATTTTTGAAAAAAACGCCGCAGAACGCTCTTGTCGCGCAAAATGAGAAATTTCGTGTTTACTGCGGCTCTACAGACAATCTGCTTTTTGAAAACGCGCTTTATATCCGCACTCTGTCTGGAAACGGAAAAACGGCTCCTGTTTTTGAAGATTCTGTCAGAAAAACTTCGGCGCGCCGCCGTGTGGCTTTGGTTTTTGACGCTTTAGACAATGCTGACGGAATTCCGAAAATTCTGTCGGTTTTGAATGAATTTGATATAAAGGCGACTTTTTTTCTGAACGGAGAATTTATCCGGCGTTATCCAAAAGAAACCAAGCAAATTCAATTGAGCGGACACGATACCGCCTCGATGTTTTTCACGCTGTCGGATTTGACCGGGAACGGATTTGTTATCGACGAGGAATTTGTGCGGCGGGGACTTGCCCGGAATGAAGATGAATTTTTCGCGGCGACAGGTTCGGAGCTTTCTTTGATGTGGCATGCGCCTAATTACATTGCAGATGAAAAGATAAAATCCTACGGCAAGAAAAGCGGGTACAAATATATTGACTGTGGCCGCCTAAGCTTAGACACAGTAACGCTCGAAAACACCAAAAAATGGTATTTGAGCGCAGAAAGCATAATTGAGATTTTTATTGAAAATGCGCAAGATAAGATGGTGCTTCCTATAAGCACAGGAATTTCAGAAGGAACGCGGAACGACTATCTCTATGAAAAACTCAGCCTTTTAATCGGCGATTTGCTTGATGAAGGTTTTGAATTCACTCTTGTCAGAAATATCAGATAGCTTCTTATGACGGCGGTTTTTGCGGCAGCTTTGTCGCGCGCTCGCTTTTGTTGCGGCTGCATTGTCGCGCGCATCCTGTCGTCATAATTTTAGAAAAGCAGAATACGGATATTTTTTAATCGACAACACTTTTTGAAAAATTCTGATATGTAAATTACCCATAAATCTCACTAAAATAAATTCTGTTTTAAAAGTGGCTGGGCTAGTCGAGGCCACAAAGTAGAAAAAGGGTCATTTCGACACGGCTCAATGGCCTTATTTAAGAGATTCTTTATGAAAAAAATCAGTTTGGTAAAAAAAGTTTTGTGCTTTTTCGGGGCGGCAGCTTCGTTAAGCGCGCTTTCTGCCCAGAACCGAAAAGTGGAAGTCTGGGATTTTGGCGGAGTGGTGGAAGCGGGAGCAGTAAACCATATTTCAGTTTCCGATATTGACAATCTGGCGGAAATCGCTTCTGACGGAAAATTCACAAAAGCTGAAATTAATTTTGGCGATGTTACGATTTATCCCGACAATAACGACCGCATTTATTATTCAGGAAAGAAAAATTATGGCACGCAAGGATACACAGCTTTTTCTTTTGATGACGGCTACGCGTCAAACGGAATTTGGTACAGCAACGGAAAAGGTGACGAGTCAAAGCGCTGCATTTTAATCAGGAACGTAAAATCAGGCGACATTATCAATCTTTACGCGAGAACTTCAAACGCCGCCGACGAAAAAATTTACTTTGCGAGTACAGATGCTTCAGGCGCAAAAAACGGAAAACAGCTTGAAGAAGCGCCTTTGAAAAACGAGTCAGCCTTGTATTCATGGATAGCTTCTTATGACGGCGCTTATAAAATTTTCCCTGGAAAAACTGCCGGAAAGCCTGTTTATTACAGAGTCGCAAGATTCCCTGCGGCGCAAGTTTCCGGGGCTTTTGCTGGAGCCGCTTCTGGAGCTTTGCTTAAATTTGTTGTAAAAGACACAAATCAGGAAATTTTGGCGCAAGTGAACGGAAAAAATTATTCTGCGAATCTTCCTGCGGGCTATGAGCTTACAGCAGTTTTGTCTGGAATGAAAGGCTACGGAATTGCGAACGAGTCAAAAATTTTGAAAACTGCAAAAGCTGACAGCGGAAAAAGCGTAAAATTCAATGTTTCTGTCGCTGAGTCAAAAACTTACAAATTGACTGGAAAATTAAGCGGTTTTGATTCTAGCTACAAATACGAAAAGCTTTCTCTTGAATTTGTTCCGCCGGAAAATTCAAATTATCAGCCGGTTGAAATCGAAGTTGAGTCGGACTTGTCTTTTTCAGGCGAGCTTGAGCCTGCTGTAAAATACACAGCTTCGTTAAAAGGCGCAAATGACTATGAAATTTCGTCTGATAAAATTTTCGACTCTATGGCAAATCTTGAAAAAAATATCGAGGTAAAGGCAAAGCCTGTTTATGAAGTTTCTGGAAAGCAGTTTGGAGACGTTTCCGTTTTCCCTGCTGAAATTTCTTTCAAAAATCTTGATGACGGCTATGTTTACTCTGCGAAGCTGATCGCAAAAGATTATTCTGTAAGTCTCCGCGACGGAAAATATATTGTGCTTTCAGAAACTGACACGTCAATTTCTGAGAATCACGTTGTTGTGAACGGCGCATCAGTCAAAAAAGACATAAAATACAAGAAAAAGTCATCACTTCCAGTTGTGCATCCTCTTAGACAGAATCTAAAAGTCGGAAAAAAAGATGAATTTAAGACTGTAAACGATGCCTTGAAAGCCGCCGCGGCAATGAATCCGAAAAGCGAAAAAGAAAGAATCACAATTCATATTGAACCGGGCGTTTATCGCGAGCAGGTTTTCGTTGATTCTCCTTACGTTACTCTAAAAAATGACGATCCTTCAAAAGAAGTCAAGCTTACCTGGTACTATGGAATCGGATACTACTATTATTCTGCAAGCGAAAAAGGATATTTTGATGAAGATTTGGCTTATGACAAGTTTGCGAAACACATCGCCGCAAAATGGGGCGTCGCAACTTATGTAAAGCCTTCTGCGACAGCTTTCCGCGCCGAAGGAATCACTTTCGAGACCTCATTCAACAAATACGTTACAGACGAGGAAATTGAAGACGGCGTTGAAATGGACGGAAGTTTCCCTTTTAGCCGCAAGCTTAATTCTGATGTCCGCTCAAAAGCCGCAACAGAGCGTTCTGCGGCAATCGCCGTCGAGGCAAAAGATTCTGAGTTCAAAAACTGCCGTTTCTTGGGCAGCCAGGACACTCTTTATACAGCCGCAATCAATGCCTATTTCAAGAACTGCTACATTGAAGGAAACACCGACTTTATCTTTGGAGACGGAGACGTTGTTTTTGAAAACTGCGAAATCAGATTTGCAGGCTACACAGACCGCGCCTCAGGCGGATATGCCACAGCCGCAAGAACTTCAACTTCAAAAGGATATTTGTTCTATGACTGCGTTTTAAGCCAGGAAACTGGAACAGAGCAGACAGTCTGCTTCCTCGGACGCCCGTGGGGAAAAGATGCGCGTGTCGCATGGATTAACACTGTTGTCGGAAACGAATATATAATCGCAGATGACGGCTGGGCTTCAATGAGCGGAAACAAGCCGGAAAACGCTAATTTCCGCGAGTTCAACACGCTTTGGAACGGAAAGCCGCTCGATCTCAGCGGCAGAATCGGAAAAACGGCGTTGAACTCTGCTTCAGGCTATTCTCCAAAAGACTTCTTCGGAAATTGGGAGCCGGCGTTCTATTCATCTCCTGCAAATGCGAAAATCAAGGCAAAAAAGGCAAGCTTTACAACTGATGACGACATCAACACGCCTTATCCGGGCCATACAATCACAGTTCACTATTCTCTTGGAAAGATTTCAGAAGATGAAGATGAATCTTTGCTTCAATGGTACAGAGTTGAAAACGTCAAGAATAATGCGAAAGAGACTCTCGTAAAGCAGAGCGCAGGCTATGCTGACAAAACTTATCTTCTCACAAAAGAAGATTCTGGTTTCATTATTAAATGCGTTGTGACTCCAAAACTCCGCAGCGGCGTTTCTGACAAGCCTGTTGCCGCAATCCTTGACCGCGCGGTTCTCGAAGGCTACGCTTATCCTTCAAAATCAGCGGTAATCCGCCCGAGAACAGCCGATGCGACAAACATTTTTCTTGCGGGAGATTCAACCGTAAAAGATTATTCTGCAAGCGGAATGTGGAGCGCAGGGCAGACAAGAAACGAGGGCGCCTGGGGAGAATTTCTGCAGAACTGGTTTAACAATGGAGTTGCCGTCCAGAATTATGCTAACGGCGGACGTTCCGCAAGAAACTTTATCAACGAGGGAAGCCTTGAAAAGATCGCCGGAAACATCGGAAAAGGCGACTATCTTTTTATTCAGTTTGGACACAACGACTGTTCAAATTCATCAGGCTATCTTGAAGACCGCTACGTTCCTCTCGGAAATCCTGATGCAAAAGGCATTTATCCTGTGGCTGAAGGCAAAAAAGTAAAAACTCCAGACAGCTACAAGTCAAAATACGGAGACACTTTTTATTCATATGACTGCGGCGGAACTTACAAATGGTATCTAAAACAGTACATTGATGCCGCAAGAAAATCAGGCGCGACTCCTGTTCTCGTAACGCCGGTTTCCCGTCTTTACTTTGATGAAAACGGAAAAATCCGTCCTCATCACGATTCAACGGACACAACAACAAAAACGCAAGTCACTTCAAACAACGCTTATGTAGAAGCCGTCCGCCAGCTTGCAAACGAGGAAAATGTCGCCTTGATTGACGGATTTGAAATCACAAAAGCGCTTTACGAAAAAGCCTATGCCGACAACGGCGGTGAACAAGCTGCGCGCGAGCTTATGGCGCAGGGAGAAAGCACCCACAACAATAAGCTCGGAGGCTTCGTTCTTGCAGGTGAGTTCGCAAAGGCAATAAAGACTTCAATTCCGCAGCTTGGCAAAAACCTTGCAAAACCTGCGAAAGCAATCGGCGAGAACAACGACGGTTCTGTAATGTTCAAAGCCGATTCTGAAAGCCGGTTCTCATGCAAAAACGAATATTGGACTAAATACGAGCAGAGCGTGATTGACGCGATTGCAAAGTAGAAAAGTTCATCCGCCCGGCACAGTGAAAAATGCAGGGCGTTGCGGCACAGCGCTAAACAAATATGTTGTCATGAATGACAAGCACTGTGCCGCCGGGCTATTCACCGTCGAAGCGCAGCTTCATTGCCAGGTTAGCAACGCGCTCGCTTAGCAACACGCAAGCGTGCCCTTGATATCCCTAACGCTGAGTTTCAGCAAAATTAAAAATGCGCAAGTTCATAATCAAAAAATTACGGGCTGCGCGTTTTTTTTGCAATAAAGGCACGTAACGATTTTCCGCCGGGATTTTTCCGAAAAGCAACTTTAGGAAAAATGCAAATCGGGAACTTTCCGAAACTTGAAATCTCAAAAATAGGCAATCGGGATTATTCCGAAAGGCATTTTTATCAGAAATTGACAATCGGGAGCTTCCCGAAGCCTGTTTTTCTTAAAAATCACAAATCGGGAACTTCCCGAAACTCAAAATATTAAAAACAAGCAATCGGGATTTTCCCGAAACCGAATACAACTTCTCGTTTTCGGGAAAAATTGACGCGCTGCGCAGCTGATTTCCGACACCCGCACTTTTTTTTAATAGATTCCGAAATGACTTCAAAATGACGTGCTTTGTTTGATAAAAACGCTAATCACGAACAAAAATAATCCGTGTGCGTTAGCTCGAATCCGTTCTGTCCGCTAAAATCCGTGTCCATCTTCCCTCATTCCTCATTTCGCTTTCCTTCGTGTCTTTTTTCCCGGCTCTCGTTTTCTTCCCTTTCCCAAAGTCACTTTTCCCGTTTTCCACATTTCCCTTTTCTGCTAAAATCTTCCTATGCTTTACAATGATGAAAATGATGTTCTAGGCGAGTTTGTGAATCTTAAAAACGGCGGCGGCAAAAAAAAGCGGCCGGATAAAAATCAAAAATCTGCAAAAATAAAAAAAATCCTTGCTTTTGCGCTTGGCGCGCTGGTCATTGTTTTCGGGGCAGTAATTTCTTTCAATATTTACGCCTCTTCTTTCACAAAAAAGCAGAACTTTGTGGAGCTCTCCGCGGATTCAAAAAAAGCTCTGAATTCTCTTCTTGACCAGAAATATCCCGGCGAGCGCACAAAGCTTTTAAAAAATACTTCATTTGAAACTGACGCGAATCTTGACGTTTGGGCCGGCTCTGCAATTTTGATTGACGCTTCAAACGGAAATATTCTTTTTGAAAAAAACGCTGACGAGGTAATTCCTCCGGCCTCGCTCACCAAGCTTTTTGTGATGTATCTCGTTTTTGAGGATGTCGCCTCGGGAAGATTCACGCTTGAAGACGTTGTGCCGATTCCTGAGAAAAGCTGGGCTGTGAACATGCCGCGCGACGCTTCGCTGATGTTTTTGGGGCAGGGGCAGACTGTAACGCTCCGCGAGCTTTTAAAAGGTCTTGCCGTGGCTTCTGGAAACGACGCGGCTTTGGCTGTCGCAAATTACATTTCGGGCAGCACAAAAGCTTTTGTTGAGCGGATGAATGAGACTTGCAGAAATCTCGGCCTTGAAAAAACGCATTTCGTTGAGCCGAGCGGTTATGACGAGCACAATCTTACAACCGCGCGCGAGCTGGCCTCATTTTGTTTTGAATACATAAAAAAATATCCGCAGGGAATCGGGGAATTTCACTCAGCTCCAAGCATAAAATATCCTCTCGAAAAAAATCTTCCGAGCTGGCAAAAAGAAAAAGGCGACTCGCTTGCAATTTATCAGAGAAACACAAATCCTCTGCTTGGCGTTCTCGACGGCTGCGACGGAATCAAGACAGGCTTTATCTATGAAAGCGGATACAATCTTGCGCTTACCGCAAAACGCGGCGGAACAAGGTTTATTTCCGTTGCTTTGCGGGGCTGGGGCGCAGGCTCAAAGCAGGGAAACGCTGGCCGCGTCCACGACGGAGAGGAGATGATGGAATGGGCGTTCTCAAATTTCGCGGATTTTTTTCCGTCTGAAAAACTTTCCGAAGGCTTTGAAAACGGATTTGTTGTGCCTTCGATTGGCTCGAAAAATGTTTCCGGAAAGTTTGTAAAGCTCGTTCCCGCTTGGGAAAATCCGCTTACCGTCAAAAAATCATCGGATTCAAGCGCGAAAGAAATGTCTGAAAAAGTAAAAATCTTGGCTCAGCTTCCGAAATTCATTTACGGAGGCGTCAAAGAAGGCGAGGCTTACGGCCAGATTCAGTACGTTCTAGAAAACTCCGTGCTTGAAACCGTTCCGCTTGTTGCCGACAGAACGCAAGAAAAAGCCGGTTTCTTCGGAAGAATTTTAGGCGCGCTTGTCAGCTGGAAACTCTAAAAATTTTCTTGCTATCCGGCCATGTTTTGCCGGCATATTTTGCCGGCATGTTAGTGCCGACGCTTTAGATTTTAGAAAAATTACGGTTTTTAATGGAAATGCGGGCGTTCGCGTTTCCGCGGGGAACAACCCGCGAAAACGGCGTCGGCAGTTCCGCAATTCCGCTTTCGCTCCAGCCGCTTCCCTCGCTCCGCTTCGGTCCAGTGGCCGCCTGCGGCGTTGCTCCATTGCCTAACGCAGTCTGCTTGCCCTGTTCTGCAAATAAAGATCGAGCAATGTTATAGCTGTCATCGCCTCGACTACCGGAACAATTCTCGGACAAAGGCAAACATCGTGCCTGCCTTCAATCACAAGATCCGAATTTGTATATTTTCCTGCCTCGTCAGCGGAAATTGTTTTTTGGCTTCTAAAAATGCTCGGAACCGGCTTTACCGCCGCGCGAAAGAAAATCTCGTTTCCGTTTGAAATTCCGCCGATGATTCCGCCGGCATGGTTCGATTCAAATTCCAGTGAATTTCCGCCGTTTGCGGCGCGCATATTGTCGTTATTCACGCTTCCTGTCGAATCTGCCGCGGAAAAACCGTCTCCAAATTCAATTCCCTTAACCGCGCCGATCCCGACAATCGCCTTTGCAAGCTCAGCGTCGAGCTTTCCAAAAACGGGCTCTCCGAGCCCTGCCGGAACATTTTGAATTCTGCAAGCGATAATTCCGCCGGCGCTGTCTTTATTCGCCCTGATTTCCTCGATTTTCGCGTTCATTTTTTCCGCAGCCTTTGAGTCTGCCGCGCGAAGCGAATTCTGCTCGATTTCTGAAAAATCAACTTTTTCAATTGAAATTCCAGCCGCCCGTTCTGTGTAGGCTGTGATTTTTATTTTGCAAAGCTGCTCTAGAACTTGCCGCGCAATTTCGCCGGCTGCAACTCGGGCGGCTGTTTCCCTTCCGCTCGAGCGTCCGCCGCCTCTGTAGTCCCGAAAACCGTATTTTGCGTAAAAAGAAAAGTCAGCGTGTCCTGGCCGAAAAGTGTCCGCAAGATTTCCGTAATCTTTTGAATGCTGGCTTGTGTTTCTGATTATGATTCCGATTGGCGTTCCTTCGGCTTTTCCATCAAAAATTCCGCTTAATATTTCAGCCTTGTCGTCTTCTTTGCGGGAAGTTACTGAGGCGTTATTTTTTCCGCCGAAGCTTTGCCCCGGCTTTCGTCTGTCGAGAGCC
>CAVDRA010000008.1:0-21519 GCA_963611155.1 bacterium
CTCAGAGACCCACGAATTTAAAAGCGCGCTTGGTTCTGAACCGGCCCAGCCAAACATTAAAATCTGCGAAAGGCAATCTTCGTCAGTCATCTTTGAAATAAGAAAATCCGCAAGCTGCTCATGCGGAAAATCGCTCCAAAAATCAGCTTCGTCAGGAATGCTCTGATCCTGTGAAAACGAATTTTGGGAAACTGAAAACAAGACAAAAACTGCGGCAAGAAGCGAAAATATTTTTTTCATATAATAAAATTTGATTTTTTTATTATATCGAATCGAAAGACTATAGACAAACGTTTTGATTTAGGATATAGTATTATCAATTCGGCGTCTTATCCAAGCGGTAAGGAAGCGGTCTGCAAAACCGTTATGCAGCAGTTCGATTCTGCTAGACGCCTTTTCAAAAAAGAGTCGCAAATGCGGCTCTTTTTTGTTTTCCGAGCCTGTCTTGGCAAAGCCGGGGCTCGTTTTATATATCTGCTGGTTTTTCGAAAGTTAAACCAGCATTTTTTTTAATCAAAAATCAAACGTATTTTTTAACAGATAGCCAGATAATAAATTTCTGCAGCTGAAATCAGTTTTCAGCTTTCAACTGCGGAGCAACAGAAAGAATCGCCTGGACAGCCTGATTTCTAAGCTCCTCGGTAGGAAATCCAAAATCCACTTGCTTTCCGTTTTTTAGAACAGCTTTTAAGAATCTTTTGTCAATGCCAGTTGTCTCGCCGTCATCCTCATAGGCCAAAGTTGGAAAAAGCTCAATCTCATCATAAAAATAAGAATAAGTCCCATAAAGAATTTTTTTCTCGTAAACTCCGGCATTATTTGAAACCATCAAATCCCGGACCGCAATTTCTCCGGCAATAATCGCAATCAAGACAAACATGACATCAAGATAAAGCGCAAAATTCCGAAGACAAATTGCTCCAATCATCATAGCCGCAAAAATGATGATGCCATAATCTTTCGCAGAAACGTTTCCCGGCAATTTCAGGAGAAGTTTTCCTGCGTTTAAAACGACGAATTTCCGCCGGACAAAAAAAGACGCGAGAACCACAAGATAGGCGATACCGCCAATAATAGAAATAAGAAATTTGTATTCCATAAAATCTCCTGTAAAAAGCCAATGAGGAATTATCAATTTTGGCTTTTTAACGCAATTTCACAACAGCGTGAAAATTTTCAGTTAATAGAGAAGTTTGCAACGCAAACTTTTGAATAAAAACTTTGACGCTATCTTAGGCAAAGGTTTTTATTATGCCCCTTAAAATATAACAATATTTAACAGTTCAAAAGCTTCTTGAAAAACTTTTCTGAAAATCAAAGAAACTTTTTCAGAACATTCCTGGCGCTCTCAAACGCAAGCGGAAGAGATTCAAGCTCGCTTTCAGTTCGGCAAAAACGCCATTCAAAGCCTAAAACCTCGCTTTCTTGAGCCTTAAGAGCCGCATTTTCAGGAAGAAAAGCCTCAAAAAACAGGTCGCAAGTTTTATAAACAATATTCTTAAATTCATAAGTGTTCGGAAAACTCGCAACAAATCTGATTTTTTCTGGTTGCACGCCGATTTCCTCAAAACATTCTCTAACGCAGGCATTTTCGGCTGTTTCATCCGGCTCGCAAAAACCGCCCGGAAAAGCAAGAAAACCTTTTCTCGGCTCTTTTGCCCGCCGCTCAAAAAGAATTTTTCCTTCAGAATCTTTAATCAAAAGCCCGACGGCAGTCGCCACATTGTTGAAAAGCTCAAATCCGCATTCCGGACAGAGCCATTTTCTTCTTTTTTCATTCTGAATTTTTCCGCTTCCGCATTCCGGACAAAATTTAAAGTCATTTTCCATCGATTTCTCCTAAAAATCTCTCCCGTTAAAAATCATGCCCCGCAAATTCCACAGTCTAAACTTCAGAGTTTCCGCGCTGTGAGAGCGTCTGCAAGTGATTCAGAGCGCTTTACAGTCTGAATTATGAGCGGAATAAAAAGCGGAATCAGAATTTTGATTTTCGAGGCAAGAGATTTAGCCTCGCCGAGTCCACCGCGCACAATTTGCGTCTTTACGATCGAGCAAAGCTCGTCAATTAAAAGAGGAATAAATCTGAAAACAATTTCAACAATCACGATTATTCCGCGGACAGGAATTTTCATCATCGCAAGAGGCCTTAAAATTCCAGAAATTCCGCCTAAAAATTCGCTTTCGGAGGTTGAATAAATAAAAACGCGGACACAGCAGAATGCGCTGAAAGTATGAAGAATAAGATTGGCGCACGCGAGAAGTTTTGATTTCGTAAGCAAAATCCAGCCAAACTGAAAAAAAACAGTGTCGTTTTCTGCTGGAACAGAAATCAAAAGCTGAAAAGCGCAGAAAAAAATCATCCACGGAAGAATAATCAGAAATGAAGAAAGGTAACGTCTTGCAGGAAAAGCCGCAAAAATTCCATAAAGAACGCTCAGAAAAACCATCGCGGCAGAAGCGAAAATATTTTCAAAAACAAGCGAGAGCACAAAAAGAGCGAGAAATATGCAGTATTTTGGAACTGGAGCAACTCTTTGAAGCGGATTTTTTCTATGAGTTTCAGGATTTTCACCGAAAACCCTTGTCGTCCTAAGCTTTTCAAGGAGCACTGTTCCCTGAAGTTTTTTCGCTTCCGGAAGATTTTTTATCCGAGGGCCTGATTTCTGAGGCTGCAGACTGTCTGACTGCAATTCTGATTTTTTTCCATCGCCGGATTTCTCATTTTTTCCAATTTCTTCATCCGCAGAGTCGCCGATAATTTTTCCGTTACGCATTTTTATATGACGGTCCGCAAAATCAGCCTCATCCATGCGATGCGTGCTAAAAACAACGGTTTTTCCTCTTTCAACAAGCTTCCTGAACTGAAGCATAATATTCCGGCGGCTTTTCGGATCAAGTCCAGCTGTCGGCTCATCAAAAAGAATCACATCTCTATTGAGCGCAATGATTCCCGCAAGCGCGAGCTTTCGCTTTTCACCGCCTGAAAGCATAAAAGTTCCGCGGTCTGCGAACTGCTCAAAAGGAAGCCCCGCAAGCTCCATAGAATTTTTGACAAGATTTTTTAGCTCTTTTCCTTTTTTCCCAAGATTTTTCGGACCGAAAGCAACATCATCAGCGGCAAACGCCTCAAAAAGCGCGGAAGAAGCATCTTGCAAAGCAAGCGCCGGCCTGTTTTCACAAAAGACAGTTCCGCTCTGAGGATTTAAAAGCCCTGATGCAAGCTCAAGCACTGTTGATTTTCCGCTTCCGCTCGCTCCTGTGATTGCAGTCAAAGTTCCTTTCTTTATTGACAGATTAAAATTTTGGATGGCACTGAAATTATCATCATAAGAAAAACTCAAATTCTCCAAGACCAAAACATCTTCGCCGCCGGTTATTTTTGCCCTGTTCTGATTTTTGGGAATCGGCTCGCCGAAAAGATTCTGGATTATCTGCTTCTCTGACATAAATTCATCTTTTCCGCCGTCAAAAATAAGATTTCCATTTTCAATCACGATAACATGGTTTGCCTTCATGGCCTCGTTAAAATCGTGTGTTATATGGACGATTGTCTGAGAACGCCTATGCGAAAAATCAATAAAATCAAGGAGCTCTTTGCGCGAATCAGGATCAAGCATAGAAGTAGCCTCGTCCAAAATCAAAAGATCAGGATGCAAAGCCAAGATTCCGCTGACAGCAAGTTTTTGAGTTTGCCCCAGGGAAAGCGCGTTTGTTGAGCTCATCGCTTTGTCAAGCAAATCAGTCGCAGACAGGCTTTCAATTACGCGCTGCTCAATTTCAGATTCTTCAAGCCCCAAATTTTCAGGCCCAAAAGCAGTGTCGCGGTTTACAATTTCAGATACAACCTGCTCTTTTGGCGACTGGAACACAATTCCAGTGAGAAGATTTTCATCCGTTTCGACTTTTCCGGAAGTCGGAATCAAAAAACCCGCCATAATGCGTGCCAAAGTCGATTTTCCTGAGCCGTTTGTGCCTAGAATCACACAATATTCGCCTTTTTTTATCTCAAAACTCACGTTTTTCAGAGCTGAATTTTTTAAATCTGGATAAGAATAAGAAACATCAACAACGCGAAACATTTTTCTGATTCTAGCAGAAACAAAAAAAATGTTAAACTTGCGCGCTAAAAGCTAGATTTTACATTTTAGAAATCGTCCGAATGTAAAAAATTCAAAAATAAGCGATTTTATAATCTGAAATTTTCTTAAATCCGCAGGACTTGTATAAAGCAAGAGCGGGAAGATTTGATTTTTTCACAAAAAGCACGATTTTTTTCCTGTTTTCAGAATATTTTCTGCAAAAATTCAAAAGAAGGAATTTTGCGAATCCCTGTTTTCTAAACATAGAAGCTGTAAAAACGCCGCCAAGCTGAACACAGTTTTTTCCGCGCGCATTTACAGAAAGCTTCGAGACTATCTTTCCGTCTTTTTTAAGCGCAAAAACACGCTTTCTCTCAAGATTTTTTTTCAGAATCAGCCTTGAAGCCGCCTCATTAAAATTTTTCTCAGAAAAAACAACTTCCTCAAGCTCATAAGACTTTTGAAGAGGAAAAATTTCTTCAAGCTCAGAAACAGAGCAGTTTTCAACCAGGAAATTTTCGCGGTTTTCCGCGCCGTGTTTTTCCGCAGTGCGCTTTTCAGCGGCGTCTCCGCATTTTTTTTTAAGCGTGTCCCCGTCAAAAACCATCAGGTCAAAATCCACCTCGTGCAGAGTTTTTTTGCAAAGATGATTTTCCGCAATTCTGGAAATCAAAGAGCAGACGCCGCCTGTTCCCATAACGCTGAAAATTTTCGGAAAATAATCGTCAATAGCCTTTCCGACCGCAAGGCGAAAAAGAATCTTTTCATCATCACTTAGATTGCTCCGCGCGCAAAAAAGAAGCTGCCCTCCTGAAGAATAGGAAAAAACAGCCGCAATTTTCCCCTCGTCATCTTTCAGAATATAAATTTTTGAATCTTTCTGCAAAAATCTAGCGTTCAAAGAGACACAGTAAGTCTCCCTCTGGAGCAAGAATATCTCGGCTTCATTCCGGGCAAGTTTGTCATCATCTTCCAAAAGCGAAATAATCATTTTGGCAATTATATTGAAAAACACGCTCCGTTTGAATAAACAGGATTTTTTTTGTATCTTTTTATGGAAACCTAAAAAAGATAGCGCAATCTTTATCGCTCTTCTTCTTCCAAATTTTTCACAAGGAGTTTTTATGAAAATCGAAGACAAAAAGATGGTCAAAATCCATTACACACTCAAAGACAAGGATGGAAATCAGATTGATTCTTCAATTGGCGGCGAGCCGCTTGAATATATGCAGGGAACAGGAAGCCTGATTCCAGGACTTGAGACACAGCTTGCAGGGCATGAAGCAGGAGACAAATTCCATGCGGAAGTAGAGCCCGCGCTTGCCTACGGAGAATACAGCGATGCGCTTGTCGCAGAAGTTCCGCGAAGCCAGTTTGACGCTGATTTCGAGATTGAAGTCGGACAGAGTTTTCAGGCGGATACGCCAAGCGGACCGACGATCGTACGCGTAACAAAAGTTTCGGACGACAAAATAACAGTTGACGGAAACCATGAGCTTGCAGGAAAAAAACTTTTCTTTGATGTAGAGATTGTTGATGTGCGAGAGCCAACAGAAGCCGAGCTTGAGCCGTACAATTCAGGCTGCAACTGTGGCGGAAGCTGCGGAGGCGGCTGTGGCGGAAGCTGCGGAGAATAAAAAATAAGGCTGCCTGAAAAGCTATAATGAACGCTTTATCTGGCAGCCTTTTTGCTTTTATTCAATCTAGACTTTGAACTGGCCTATCTGCTCGCTGATTTTATCGATAGCGCCTTTGACCTGTGAAGAAATTTCATTCAGGACGGCTCCCGTATCGTTGATTTTCTTTGCGCCGGCAGACATCTCTTCCATACTGTCTTTCATTGCGCTTGTCGCATCCTGAAGTCTCTTTACTTCTTCAAGAATCGCCTGATTTCCCTGTGACATTTCTGTTGAAGCGCCTTTTACTTCCGCAGAGTTATCATTCAAAGAAACAATCGTGTCGCTTATCTGTTTTGAGCCTTCGTTCTGCTCCGAAAGAGCGCCTTTTATTTGGCTGACAAGCTGAACAGTGTCCTGAATTTTCTGTGAAACCATTCTGAACGCATTGCTTGAGTCCTCAGAGGAAGAAACAACTTCGCTGATAGAATCCTTGATTTGATTCAGCTGTTCGCCGATCGCCTTTGACTGCGATGTAGAGGTTTCGGAAAGTTTTCTGATTTCATCAGCCACAACTGAGAATCCTTTTCCAGCCTCACCCGCATGCGCAGCCTCTATCGCGGCGTTCATCGCCAAAAGGTTTGTCTGCTCCGCAATGGAAGAAATCACCGAGTTTGCTTCCTGCAGCATTGCCGACTGAGACTCGATTTTTCCAATCTGCTCATTCACAGCCTGCTGCTTTGAATATCCAGACTCGGAATGCTCCTGCAACTCAGAGAATGATTTTGACATTCTATCCATAATCCCGTTTATCGAAGAAATGTTTCCGATCATTTCCTCAATCGCGGCCGATGACTGTGTAATTCCGCTCGTCTGGTTTTCAATCATTCTGTTCAGAGAATCGATATTCGATGCAATCTGATTTACAGCTCCTGCTGTTTCCTCAACGCTTGCGCTCTGGTTCACAATCTGGCCGCGCAAACTTTCTATATTTGCAAGAATCTGTGTGATTGAGCTTCCGGTGTCCTGAGCGCTAAGAGAAAGAGATTCGCCATAACACGAAAGCTCGGTCTCAGAAGCTTTTACCGCGCTGATGATTGACTGGAGTTTTCCAACAAATCCGTTGAAACCTTTTACAACATAGCCGATTTCATTATTTCCGCTGTAGTCAATTCTCTTCGTCAAGTCTGCATTTCCAGAAGCGATTTCTGTAATCGCATTTTCAACGCTTTTAAGCGGCTTCATAGTCCGGACCAAGACAATCCCGACAATAGCAAGCAGAAAAATGATAGTTACGATCCCGGCAATAATCATCATTCTCACAGTGTTATGAACGGAAGCATAAATCTCAGCTTTCGGAATAGAAAACGCCATGCTCCAAGAAGTTCCGGCAATAGGATTGTAAGTTATGTAATCTTTTCCGCCGTAAAGCCCGTTTATCCACCCTGAGCCGTTTTTTCCTTTTATCATGTCGCCAGCCAAAACGCCCATATCCTCATGGCCTTCAGAACAGCCTGTGGCAAAATTTTTAGTCATGCTGTATTCTCTTTTCGGATGGGAAATGACAGTGCCGTCGCTCGCCAGAAGGAATGCGTATCCGGCATCTCCAATATTAACGTCGTTAATCATCTGCATGATTTTTTCAACATTCACAATGCCGATCATAATCCCAGCAGTCTTTCCGTTTTGAACAACAGCATTTACAACATGAACCACAGGACGTGTGGTTGTTTTCGAGATGACAGGATCTCCTATAAAATATTTTTTCCCTTCCTGAAAAATAGCTTTAAAATAAGGCCTGCTGGCGACATTTGCTGTTCTGTTAATATCTGAATAAGCCGTGCCATCCGGAGTCGCATACATAATATAGTCAAAAATTTTATTTCGTTTAGGAGCTTCATTTTTTATAAAATCAACAATCTCCTCAGTGCTTCCAGACTTTACCGCGTCAGATTTCATGTAAAAATCCATTGCCAAAAAATAGCCTTCAATCTTGTTCTGAACCATGGCCGCATAACCATCAAGCATTCTGTCATAATTTGCGCAGCCGTTTTCAACCTGAATCTTGCTGTCAATTTCTGCAATAACAACAATCTGAATAACGTTGAACAAGAAAATAGACGCAGCAGTCGCAAGGAGCAGTTTCACAACAAGACTCTTTCTTTTTGTCTTCATACAAGCCTTCTTAAAAAAAAATTAAAATCGAAGCCAAAAATAAATCGCAATCCGATTTTGAAAGTCAGTATAAAATAATTTTTTTATCGCGAATACAGAAAAACAAAAAACTTTAGTTGAAAAAAAATATATGCAACGGTTCGGACAAGCAAAAAAACGAAAATATCACTGCCTTCGGCATCTATGCCGCCTTTTCCTCCCGATGGCCAGCGTTCGTTCCGGTTACAACACTTCGCGCCGTTTGCGTTATAGGAAATTATCAACATTTGCGCTTTCGCATATGTGCATCGAATCCGGCACATTGCTCAATAAAACAAAATCTTGTTTAAAATAAAAAAAGGTTCTAACCAAAAAGCTAGAACCTTTATAGCGGGGGCAGGACTCGAACCTGCGGCCTCCGGGTTATGAGCCCGACGAGCTGCCAACTGCTCTACCCCGCGTCGTAATGTGCAATTAATATACGCAATATCTTCCAAAATGTCAAGAAAAAAAAGTATCTTTATGATATTTTTCCGCATTTTCTAATAAGAATTATTTTATTTTTTCAATTCTTCAGATTTCGCCGCAATATAAAAAATTCTGCACTCAACTGCGGCGAATATAATGGCAACGAACGCAAGCCAGCGGAATCCTGATGTAAAGCCTGTAAAAAAGTTATAAATTCCGTGAAGCAGGAATGCATAGAAAAAAGGCATTATGTTTTTAGATTTAAAATGCCTGTAGCTCCAAAGATAAAGAGCGCTTAAGAGCGCGCAAAAAACGTGAACCGACTGCGCGCTGAAAATTCTTCTTATCAGAAGATTCAAGATAACACCGCTTCCTGAAGCCAGCGTCATCTCCTGAAATTTTCTGATGATATAGACAACCGACTCGAAACCTCCGGCAAAAAGCGCATAAATCACAGCGCAACAAGCAAACGCGCCCAAAGACTGCTTTTTCTGCGGAATTGCGCACATAAAAAGCATTTTCATGGTTTCTTCGATTAGCCCGTTGAAAATTATCGCTGTTATCATCACGGACGCAAAACTGTTTTCAGAGAAAAGCCGTGTTTCCAAAAGAAAAAACTGAATCAGTGAAGTGGGGAAAACTGTGGCCAATCCTAATGCGCAGGCTAACAAGCCATATCTGACCTTAAATTCCGGATTTAAAAGCCTGCTCAGAATGAAAAATAAAACAGCAGGAATAAAACTTATTCCCAAAATGGCATACAAATTCATAAGGGGAAAAATCCTATCATTTTTTTTGAATTGAAACTATAATCTCTCTTCGTGAACGAAAACAAAAAATCAATAATTCTGCTTGGAATCAAACATTCAGGAAAATCAACTCAGGGAAAGCTTGCCGCAAAGCATTTTAACTGCGCTTTTTTTGACACAGACGATGAAATCACAAGGCAAACAGGAAAAAATCCTCGCCAGATTTACACAGAAGACGGCCGTGAAGCATTTTTAAAAGCGGAAGAAGAAACGTGCAGGACACTTGCTGAAAATCTCGGAACTGAAAAACAGGCTGTAATCGCGACAGGCGGCGGAATCTGCAACAATAAACGGGCGCTTGAGGAGCTTCACAAAATCGGAATTTTTGTGTTTCTTGACTCAGACGAGGAAACTGCCTGCAATAGAATTATCCGCGAGATAAGATATGAAAAAGACGGCTCAATGACAGATCTTCCGGCTTATATCGCAAAAGAAAATCCTTCGGATATATCAGACGTCAGAAAAATATTTCACGGGTTCTACACAGAGCGGCAGAAAATCTACAAGTCAATCTGCGACATCGGCGTAAAGCTTGCGCACAGCGCGACAAAGCAGGAAAACTGCGAAAAAATAATCTCCGCGCTTGAAGCGTCCGAAAACGCCTGACACAGCGCATTGCATAGTCTGCCGTAAAGACGCGCCCGCACCACAGCAAAAAAAAGATGCTGAACAAAATTCAGCATCCCAAATGTTTATTTCTCCATACCGGCAAAGCAATAGAGCCTGAAACAAAACGATCCGTTAATACCGCTTACGCTTCCATTTTAGTCAGCCTGTGCTGAAGCTCAAGCATTTCTTTATGCAGGTAATGGTCAACAGTGAATTTTTCAAGAACGCCCATCGGTTTTCCCTCGCTGTCAACAATATTTATCGCATCCGTGTCATAATCCGTGAAAAGCTGGTAAGCATCAGGCAGGGAAGTTTCAGGAGTGCATTTCGCGACCGGAAATTCCATCACGTCCATCGCAAGCATATACTCGCCCATCTCGCCAATCGACATCGCCTCTTTTAGATGACTGAGCGTGATAGTTCCGACAAGTTTTCCCTTGTTTCCAGCTTCTGTGCTCCTGACCTCATAATTTGAATTCTCATGACGGCTGAAATCTGAAATTATTTTTCCAACATAATTCACGTCGTCAACAATCATATAAGAATCGGCAGAGCAGATTTTTTCTCCGTCAACAACAACATCGCTGACTCTCGCCTTTTTCATGATATCGTCAAGGGTAATGTCCAGACCGACTTCGCCGGCTTTTGTGACTCCGTATTTTACACAAATCGGACCGAGGATCTGAACAATAAATGTTGTCGCGGTTATAATCAGCATAATCTGAGGACCGACAGAATCCGGAAAATCATTTCCCGCGGCAATCGAAAGACCGATTGCAACTCCGGCCTGGCTCAAAAGGCAGAACGGAAGATATTTTCTTACGGATTCAGGCGCTTTTGTGATTCTAGCTCCAAGACGGCTTCCGATTGTTTTTCCAAGCGTCCGTCCGCCAACATAAAGAAGCGCAATAAGAGCAATGAAAGGAGTCAGGATCCAGATATCAAGTTTTGCTCCGACAGTGACAAAGAACAGAACGTAGATAGGCGGCGTGAATTTCTCGACAAGCTTGAACATCGGCTGCGTTTTAGGCGCCCCGAAATTTGTCAAAAAGAATCCTATGAACATTGAAGCAAGAATGTTATCAAGCCCAATTGCGCCGCAAATGCCAGTGCAGAGGAAAATTGCGCCGAGCGAGAATCCAAGAACGCGCCCGTCATTTCCCATGACGCCTTTCAAGATTTTGCTCAAGACAAAGCCGAATGCAAGCCCGAGAGCGACCGAGCCGAAAATATCATATGCGATTGAGCCTAGCTGGCGAACGAACGAAACCGAGTGCCCCTCCAGAAGAGGAGACGCGATTGTCGAAGCAATTGCGTACAAAATAAGAGCCACCGCATCATCCATGGCGACAATTCCAAGAACAGTGGTTGTGAGAGGGCCTTTTGTCCTGTACTCCTTTAGGACGTCAGTTGTGGCGGCTGGCGCCGTAGCCGCGCAGATTGCGCCCAGCAAAAGCCCGAAGCAAACCGCATTGACAACAGAATGTGTAAAAATAAAGGTCGCAATTCCTGTCAGGACAGCAACAACAAAAAACGGAGTTATTGATTCCCCAAGCAAAATTCCGACAAACTGCTTGCCATATTTTTTGATTACCTTGATTTTTAGTTCCGCTCCGACCAAAAATCCGATCAAAGAAAGCGATGCTGTTGAAATCGGATTCAAAGCGGCGATAGTGTCTTTTCCAAAAACAACTATTCCGGAAACACCAAGAATAATTCCAACCACAATGTAGCCTACGACCTGCGGAATCTTCAATTTCTGAAAAATTCTTCCTCCGAAAGAGCCAAAAAACATCATAATTCCCAAAAGAAGAATTAATTCAGAGCCATGCAGACTCATAACATGCATAAAATTTGGAATAAACTGCGCAATTGGATTCATTTTAAACCTCGAACTATGAAGAAGCTATTATAGCGAATTTGAAAAATCAAATATATATAGTTAAAATTAGATAAAAATTATTAATTTTGCTTCAATTCCATTATTGAGCCATGGAGCAAAAAAACGGAAAAGCATTGCTGAAAACGGAGATTTTAAGCCTTAAAAACAGCTTTGCCTCCAGCACTTTTATTTCTATTGGAGATTTTATGAACAAGAAGAGATTTCTTGCGCTCGCAGTTTGCGCCGCCACTCTAAATGCGTTCTGCGCAGGTTTTTCAGCAGGAAAAACTGTCTACGTTTCTGTAAAGTCCGCAAATCTAAAAAGCGGAACATCATCTTTCTCAAAGAACATGGAGAAAGTTTTTTACGGAAACTCGGGAACAGTCGTGCAGTCAAATTCAAAACAGACAAAAATTCAACTTCCCTCAGGCGCAACGGGCTGGATTTCAAACGGAAGCCTTACTTCAAAAAAAATCGTGGCATCGTCAGGCACGGCTAGAATCTCGTCGTCAGAGCTTGCGAACGCAGGAAAAGGATTCTCGGCGGAGGCGGAAAACGCATTCAAATCATCGAACACAAACCTTGACTATGCCGATGTTGATGCAATGGAAAAAATCACAGTTTCAGACACTGAGCTTCAGAATTTCATCACCGAAGGCCGCTTGAACGGAGGAGAAGAATGAAAAAAACATCACAAAAGAAATTCGCATTTAAGAAAACAGTATTTCTTGCGGCTTCTGCCTTGTCATCAGCCTTGATTTTTTCTTGCGCAACTTCATCCGTACTGACAGATGCGCTTTCTTCAGCAGGACAAATTGCGTCAAAGGCAGGATATTCTGACGCTGGAAACGTTCTGAACGCAGCTTCTGCGGCTTCAAAAGCGATGGAAGAAATCACGCCGGAAAATGAATATTACATCGGACGGGCTGTCGCGGCGACAGTCCTTACAAACTACAAAAAGGCGAACGCGGAAAAACAGCAGGCTTATCTAAACAAAATCATAAACACACTTGCGCTAAATTCTGGCGAGACAGAACCTTTCAACGGCTACCATGTTATGATTTTGGACTCAACGGAAGTGAACGCATTTGCAACAAGCGGCGGACACATCTTTATAACAAAGGAACTTTTAAGCACAGCAAAATCGGAAGACGAGATTGCGGCGGCGCTTTCGCACGAAATGGCGCACATTCAGCTTAAGCACAGCCTAAAAGCAATCAAAACAAGCAGATGGACTTCAGCGGGAATTTCCGTTTTGAGCACAGCAGCCCAATTCTCTAGCGCCGAGCTCGCTTCATCAATGGACGGCATGGTAAACGACCAGATTTCAACGATGGTAAACAACGGATATTCACAAAGCCAGGAATTTCAGGCAGATGAAAAAGCGCTCACAATTTTGTCATGCGCCGGCTACAATCCAAGCGCGATGATTGATCTTCTGAATTCTTTGAACGCTGTTCAGGGAAGCTCCGGATCAGGAATGTTCAAGACGCACCCGACTCCTGAAAAAAGAATCGCAAAGGCAAGCACCGCGCTAAAGTCAGTTTCATCTCCGAACGACACAAGCTCATACAGGAAGGCAAGATTTGCGCAGTCAAAATAAAAATCCGAAAAAAGGCCTTGTTCAAGCGGCGGTTTCAGTGGCGGCGGTTTTCGCCGCAACGCTCGCAATCTTTTTATCAGGAATTCTGGCTTCAGCAGAAAAGAAAACTTATGACTCGCGCATGAAATTCTCGTCAAAACGCACAGAAATTTCTGATAGAATCTCGCTTGTTCTGCTTGACCAGGAAAGCCTTGAATGGGCAAAAAAAGAGCGCGGCTGGAGCTGGCCATGGCCGCGCGAAGCCTATGCCGAAATGACAAGATATTTCAACAGGGCGGAAGCTTCTAGCCTTGCGTTCGATATGATTTATTCAGAACCTTCGGTTTACGGAAAAAGCGATGACGAAAAGTTCGCAAAGGCAAGCAAGAATTTCGGAAAAGTTATCCAGACTGTCTACTATGAAAACGAGGAAAGCGCAGAAGGCACTTATCCGATTCCGGAATTGAAAAATTCGGCCGCGGCAATCGGAAACGTGTCGTCAAAACTTGACAAAGACGACCGTGTTGCACGCAGAAATCTTCTCCGCACAAACGCAGGAAACAGAGAGCCTTCTCTTGCGGTTGCGAGCCTTAAAGTTGCCGGCGAGAAAATAGACAGCTCAAAAATTCCTTCTGCAAAAGAAGGCGGAATGTACATAAAATACGTGGATGATTTGGCACGCTTTGTTCCATACAGCGCAAAATCAATCTTAATCAGCGAAGAGATCCTTGAAAGCCTTGAAAACAAGAATTCAGCGGCGGCGCAAATTGAGCAAATTGAAGCCTCTGTTAAAAATCTGATTTCAAAGGCCGCAGAAAAACTCGGAATCGAATTTAATGCAGAAAACGGAACGAATTGCGAAGAGGCAGATATAGAAGATTCTTCAACATTCCAAGATGCGCTGCTGTCGAGTTTTTCATCAAATTCTTCTGTTTTATCCGGCCAGTCTGAAATATCCGACACTGATTTTATTCCTCCGGAGCAGTTCAAAGACAATTTTGTGTTCTTTGCCTTGTATGCGCCAGGCCTTTTTGATGTCTGCGCAACGCCGGTTTCATCTGCATACCCGGGAGTAGGAATTCATGCCTGCCAGCTTAACTCAATCTTAAACAGCGACTACCTGCGCGACATTCCTGGCTTTATCAGCGCCGCCATAATTCTTGCTTCGGTTCTCCTGGGATTTTTTCTTGCAAAGTCAGTTCATCAGGAAAAAAATTCGTCGCTTGCGCTCAAGACTTTTCTTGCGCTTCTGATTTGTTTTGGCTATGCGGCCGCAAATTACGCGGCATTCAATTTTGGATACATTCTTCCGTTTGTTGTTCCCCTTTTCAGTTTTATTCTCGCTTACCTGACAGCGGTTTTTGAGGATTACCTTACCGAGGGACATCAAAAGAGATTCATAAAATCTGCCTTCAAGCATTATTTAAGCGCAGACGTAATCGAGCAGCTGATTGCAAATCCGGACTCGCTTCATCTTGGAGGCGAGGAAAAAGAAATCACAGCGTATTTTTCAGACGTTCAGGGATTCACTTCAATTTCGGAAAATCTCACTCCATCTGAGCTTACAGAGCTTTTAAACGTTTACCTTAGCGCAATGACAGACATAATCCAGGATTACGGCGGCTACGTTGACAAGTACGAGGGAGATGCGATTGTAGCTTTTTTCGGCGCGCCGGTTGACCAGAAAGACAACGCGAAACGGGCAGTTGACGCGGCTCTGGCATGCCAGAAAAAGCTTTCTGAAATGCAGGAAAAGCTTGTAAAAGTTTCAAAAAAGCCTTTTATCCAGCGGATCGGACTTAACACAGGAAAGGCGATTGTAGGAAACATGGGAAGCAAGACAAGATTCAACTACACGATGATGGGCGACACGGTAAACCTTGCAAGCCGTCTTGAGGGAATCAACAAGCAATTCGGAACTTTTACAATGTGCTCAGAAGCCACAATGAAAAGCGCGCTTGAAAACGGCTCTCCTTACGCTTTCCGACAGCTTGCGAACATCGCGGTCGTTGGAAAAAAGACCGGAGTAAAAGTATTCAATCCGATGACAGAACAAGAATTTGCGGAAATGTTTAAAATCGGAAAAAACTACGATGACGCATACGCAAAATTCACAGCTGGAGATTTTATAGAAGCGAAGAAAATTTTCGAATCAAATTCGCAAAATGACCCGCCTTCAAGAAAATTCGTTGAAAAATGCCAGAATATGATTTCAAATCCTCCTGAAAACTGGGACGGAATCTTGCGGGCGACAGAAAAATAGCGGGGATACGGCGCTTTTTACGAAAAGCAGCTTCAATTTTTCATGGAAGATGATCCGGCAGGCGCAAGCTTCTGACCTGCAGAATCATCTTCAAATATCTTTAATACAAAAGCTCGCGCACAGTTTCGGCGGGAGTCTTATTTTCATAAAGCCAGCCGTAAATGGCCGCCGCCGAAACCAGCTTTCTTCCATACTCCCGGGTCTCGGAAAAAGGAAGCGTTTCAAGGAAAAGATCGGTAGGAATTCCGCATGGTCCGCGCGAGGAATTTCCGGTAGAAGCAGTCCAGTCTTTTTTGGCCGCGGAAATCCAGGCGCGAACGTGGGTCAAGCCCGCGTTGTACGCAAAAAGCGCAAGAAGCTCGTTTTTCCCGGGAACGCGCTCAATCAGGCTTGAAAGATAATGGGATCCGAACATCAAATTTGTCTCAGGATTTAAAATATCATACGCTTCGGTTTTCGCCTTTTTGGCCTCGTCTGCCGCAGTAGAGTCCATCAGCTGGGTAAGCCCTGAAGCTCCGGCCCGGCTCGTTGCCTGGCTGTCAAAAAAACTCTCGCTCCTTACAAGCGCATACAAAAGATATTCAGGAATCTTATTTTCAGCGCAGGCTTTTTCAATCTCACTCCTGTAAAAACGAGGAAAAGTAAGCTCGAGCAGCTCAAAAGGAATTTTTCCCTTTGCCGAATTATATCCGCGGGAAGCGATTCTAAGGCTTTGAACGTTATAGTCATTTTTGTTCGCAAAATCCAAAAGCGCACAGCGGTTTAAAAACCTCGAAGCATTCACAAAATCAAAAACAGAAAGAGAATCCTTTACCGCAAGACATTCCGTATAAATTTTGTGGGGAAAACCGAAAGCGGCATAGCCAGAAAGCAGTTTTCCGGCAGGATTCTGCTCAGGTTCATCAGAGTCGCCGATTTCAGGAATTTTTTCCTTTGAAAGCATCATTGAACGAATCATCTCCTCTTCCGAGAGATTCAGGCGCTCAAGCGCGCAAACCTTGTAGTAAAGGCTTCCTCCGCCCCCAAGAACTTTTGTGAACGCGTCTATTGTCTGGCGGGTTTTTAATCCTTCCGCGCCCTTCGCCAGGCCTTCTTCAATCAGACGCCCTGAAATGTACGCATACTTCGCGGCGGTTTCCTCGCTGAAATTCGAATTTGTCTCCTTCCAGACCTCAAAAAAATCCTGCCATTTATGCCCCGAAAGCAAAAGAACTGAAAGAGAGTCAAAAAAATCATCAAAATATGACGGACTGTTGATTTTCGAGCCGTACGTTTTAAGAGTGGAAATAATATCGTCAGTAGAAGTCCGAAGCTGAAAATTAAGGAGATACCAAAGGCAATTGTCAAACTGATTTGCGTTCGCGACGTTCTCTAATGCCGAACGGAAACGGCTTAAAGTCTGGGTTCTGTAGCGGCCTGCCTTGTCGTAAAGTCTTGCGGCGTAAAAATAAGCGTAATATGACTGCTCGGAATTTAAGTTTTGCGCCATGCGGTCAAATTTCCGCGCGGACTCAAAATAATCGTCAGTTCCGTAAAGAGCGGCTTTTCCGATGTCAGACAAGATTTGACATTCGACTTCCTCGCCGAAATCAGCAAAAATTGAAAGAATCTTGTCGGTTTTCTTAAAACATTCAAGATATTTCCGCCTGTAAACCGCAACGCGATAGTCGATTATGCTTTGGCGCGGGATTTCAATCTCAGAATCCTCTGTGATAAAATTCTCGAAATCAGTTTGCGGCTCTAAAATCTCGGAGACAATCTCGCCGTTCATATTGAATTCCGGCGCAGACGAATGCTCAAGAATTCTGTAGCGGTCAAGACTTTCCTGAAATTCTCTCGCATGCTCCTGTATCCGCTCAAGCTGCCTGAATTCAAAATCCTTGTAGCTCTGATAAATCTCAAGATGTTCCGCCGAAAGAGGACGGGAAACAAACCATCTGTAAAATTCGCTTTCAAGGCGGCTGTCTTCTTTTTCGATAAGAGAAAACATCCTAAGCGCGATAAGCTCGTTTGAAGCTTTTTCCAGATCAAGCCCGTCTGTAATCTCTATGACTCTTGAAAATTCTCCATCCCGGTAAAGCTCCCTGCATGCAAAAACGTGCGCTTCATCATCGGCAAAATGCTCCGCAAGATAAACAGAAGCTTCAACACGTTCCCGGACGCTGCCAAAAAGCGTGAGCGACTCCGCGCTTCTCCGCGCGACAAGCGCGCTGCCCTTTCCGCGCGCAATTTTTAACTTGCGGACAGCTTCCTTTTCGTCTCCAGAATCCGCGTCTTTCAATCCTAGAAAATAATAGGAATCATTTCCGGTTCTTTTCTGTGCCTTGCCGCCTGAATCTCCAGCCGAACAAGATGAAAGCAAAAACAAAACAGCAAGCAGAACGGAGACTTTTTTCATGGAAATGATTTTAATGAAAATAAAAAAAATTGAAAACAAAAAAGAAAAGCGCTGAAAAAAGCCAGCGCAACAGGGATAGAAATGGCCGCATAGCGGGTGCAAAGCACCGGAGGCGAAAGCCGGAGCCATGTATAGCCCGGCCGGCACAAAGTGCCGGGTTGCCCAAAAATTCTTCTGATTACTCCGAAGGTATCAAAATATCAGTTCCGGAGATTATCAAGTCTGGATTTTTGATGTGATTGTAGTTCGCGATTTTTGGATATTTCCATGGAGTTTTATAGTAAGAATCCGACAAATCCCAAAGCGTATCTCCCCACCTGATGTGATATTTAACATCGGGCCTTTTCTCCGCTTTTGGAGCTGGAACAGGAACAACTTTCTCAGGCTCTTTTGCAACAACAACCTTGTCCTCGACCGCAGGCTCTGCCTCATTTTCTTTTTCAGACACAACAATCTGCACCGGAGACTCATCAACAGGCGAAGCGCTTTCCACATTTTTTGCGCTGTCATCAGGAAGCTCGTCAACCGCAGATTTCTCGCTCTGAGAAATTTCTGTTTTTTCCATATACCTCGTGTTGCGTGATTTTATCAGATTGTATTTTGAAGGAACAATAAAAAGAACCAGAATTGTCGCAAGAACACAGATTATCGCGCAGATAATGCAGATTACAACAGGGACTCTTGTCTTTTTTCCGTTGTCCTCATCGTAAACTGAAGCATGCTCGCCGTTCATTGTCTCCTTGTCATAAAGATCAGAAAAATCCATGGCAGAGCCGCTTGTATAGCCGCTTTCTGAATTTTCAGAAGATGAAGAAGAGCCAAGGCTGTCTAGAGAAGCGTCCAAATCGGAAGTGTCAAAATCATCAAGAGATGAAGTATCAAATGCTGTGTCAATGTCGCTTTCAGAAGCTGAAGGTTTTGAAGATAACGCAGATTCAGCTTTGAATTCGTCATCGTCAAAATCCGGCAAATCGGCAAAATCAAGTCCTGTCGTGTCTGCCGAAATTGTGTCATCAGAATTTTTAGAAGGCTCAGCGTCAGCTGTTTGTGAAGCGAACTCGTCTGTGTCAAAGTCAGGCAAATCAAAATCATCTGCGGCAACGCCAGAATTCTCATCAGCAACGGTTTTGTCCGGGGCAGAATCAAGGGTTCCGAAATTCATTCCTTCGAGTGTATTGTCCGCAATTCCGAAATCGTCAGTGTCTCCAAAATCTGATGAAGGCTCCTGAGCATCAGAAGAATCTGCCAAAGTTTTATCAGAATCATCTTCATGAGACGGCTCTGAATCCTCAAAACTGAACGGCATATCTTCGAGCGCGTCAGATTTTATTTCCGGCAAGTCTTCAGGAGCAAAAGCCGAATTTTTTTCCTCTTCTTCGGCAAGAGTATCATCCGCCAGGTCGTCAAAAGAATAATCCTCGCCGCTGTCAAAAAGACCGTTCGCTCCGCTGTTTTCATCAGTGCCGTTTTTAAGGGAAGGAGCAAAATCGGCAGGGCTTGCTTTTTCAGCCAGAGTCTTTGAAACAAGATTTACTTCAGTCTCGCTCTTTTTTCCAGTTTCCGGATCAACCACTTCGGCAGAAAGATTGTTGTCCTCGTCAAGTCCAAGCGAAAGATGAAGCTCCGGCTCGCCGTTCGGGTGCGGAACAAGCTTTGTCACTTCGAGAGTGTCAACATATTCCGCATCGTCCATCGAGCCAGTCTCAGAACGATACAAATCAATCTGAACTTTTGTCTGATTGTCTTTTGCAGTTGTCAAATCCAGCATTCTCTTTTTTGGAGTTCCCTCCTCGAGAATTGGATAAAATGTTCCATCTGCCAGTTTTATTCCGATTGTCTTCATATCTTTCCCCTGAAATTCTGATTCTTAATTTTCTGTCTGCCGCAAGAATGCAGAATTTTTCTTGAACGTTCTGCAG
This sequence comes from bacterium, assembly GCA_963611155.1. GTDB lineage: Bacteria > Spirochaetota > Spirochaetia > Treponematales > Treponemataceae > Treponema_D. Next base: position 19,780 of record CAVDRA010000008.1, read on the forward strand.
TGCCGCACTTTCTTATTTCGCATTCGCTGAAGCGCCAGAATTTGCGCCGCCATAAGAATATTCGTCAATTCCAGCAAGCTCATTCACTGTTGTTCCGAATTTTTCAGCGACATTGTAAGTCGTCTTTTTCGTGATATTCCCGTTCGTGTCATATTTATAGATGATTCTGACTGTCAGCTTGTTTTCATCATCATAAGTCTGCTCCTCTGTAATCTGATAAGAAGCATCAAATCTGAATACAGTTTTGTGAGTCAGCTTGCCAGACGGATCAGAATAAGCTATTTCAGAAAGTTTTCCGGCATCGTTGTAAGAATAAGCCGCTTTCCGCTCAAGCAAGCCGTTCGCATTGTAAGTCGCCACCTCGCCGTTTCTTCCTTTCTCATCATATTTTGTGATTATCTTTGAAAGGAGCGTTCCGTCGGCATTGTAATATGACTCGTCAACCTGTTTTCCGTCAGAAGTTTTCCAGATTGTCTTGTTCACAAGCGAGTCAGAAGCGTTGAATTCAGACTCTTCTGTCTTGCTTCCGCTTGCATCGTATACGCACGCGATTTTCCACTGGATTTTTCCATCCGCGTCCGTACAGATCTGCTCGGCAAGATTTCCTTTTGCATCGTAAACATAGGCGATTCTGTCAACAACAGCGCCTTTGCTTGTAAGCTCAGACGCCTCGGTCTCTTTTCCGCTTGCGTCAAAAACATGGACATATTTTGCTCTTGGAGAACGGTAATAATCTCCGAATTTTTCCGTGATTGTATATTCAGTCTTGGTGTATTCTCTTTCTCCGCCAAGAGGCTTGAGCGAAGCTCCACTATCAAAAGCGTAGAGACTTACCGCAAATCCAGCGGCAATTGCCGAGGCAAATAAAATTCTTTTCATCTTTAATTCTCCCGGAAAAAAATACTTTCCATTTTCTTTAAATATCGGAATAATTTATGATAACTCAATAAAATAAAAAATCATATTTGACAACATCCAGATTAAAAAGAAGCGTGAAAAGAGCATGAAAGATTTTACAGTTGGAAGAACCTATCCGCAGTTAATAAATTATGCAATTCCCCTCATCCTCGGGAACTTTTTTCAGCTGACGTACAATGCGGTTGATTCAATCATTCTCGGACGGTTTGCGGGCAAAGAGTGCCTTGCGGCGGTTGGAATCGCGAATCCCGTAATGAACATCATGATTTTCTTAATTGTGGGAATCTGTCTCGGCGCGGGAATCATCATGTCGGAATTTTACGGCGCGAAAGACGAAAAGATGCTCAAAAACGAAATAAGCACGACGATTGCAATCGGGCTTGGTTTTACGGTCGTTGTGAGTGCGGTCTGCTTTATTTTTGTGCGCCAGCTTCTGCGGGCAATCCGCTGTCCTGAAGATTTGATTGAACACACGGCAGACTATCTGCGCGTCGTGTTTGCAGGTCTTGTCTTTACGTTTTTCTACAACGTCTATGCTTCGGCGCTGCGCGCTGCGGGGGATTCAAAATCTCCGATTGTCTGCGTTGCAATCAGCGCGGTCTTAAACGGAATCCTTGATTATTTTCTGGTTGCAGTGCTCGGCTTTGAAATGCGCGGTGCTGCCTTTGCGACGGTGGCGTCCCAGTTCATCAGCTGCGTTCTGATAATTTCGTTTGTTTACAGAAAAGCGCCCGTGCTTGCCGTCAAGCCGAAAGAATTTAAAGTTGAACGCTCGTTAATTATGCGGACCGTAAATTATTCCTGGGCGACCGCCCTGCAGCA
>CAVDRA010000009.1:0-20513 GCA_963611155.1 bacterium
ATCTTAAGCTTCATCACCTTGTTGATGACAAGATGCACGCTCGTTCAACAGGACCTTACTCACTTGTTACTCAGCAGCCTCTCGGAGGAAAAGCTCAGTTCGGAGGCCAGCGTCTTGGAGAAATGGAAGTTTGGGCTCTGGAAGCTTACGGCGCTGCAAACACATTGCAGGAAATGATGACAATTAAGTCTGATGATATGAACGGACGCTCGAAGATTTACGAGTCAATTGTAAAGGGCGACCCGCAGTCTCCGATTGGAGTGCCGGAATCATTCAACGTAATGGTTCAGGAGCTTCGTGGACTTGGACTTGACTTCACAATTTATGATGCAAAAGGAAAACCTGTCGCATTGACAGAACGGGATCAGGAATTGATTGACAAAGCTAGTTCTGATTTCGGAAATGAGGAGACTGAGGATGCAGAATAATCGCGAAGAGAAAGATTTTGATTCTATCAATATAAAACTTGCTTCTCCGGAAAGAATCCGCGCATTGTCTTATGGCGAGGTAAAAAAACCGGAGACAATCAACTACCGAACTCTTCGGCCGGAGAGGGATGGTCTTTTCTGCGAGCGCATTTTCGGAACCACAAAGGAATGGGAATGCTATTGCGGAAAATTCAAGTCAATCCGCTACAAGGGTGTAATTTGTGACCGCTGCGGCGTTGAAGTTACTCACTTTAAGGTTCGCCGTGAACGTGCAGGACATATTGAGCTTGCCGCTCCTGTAAGCCATATTTGGTATTATCGTTCTGTTCCAAGCAGAATGGGACTTTTGCTTGATTTGCAGGTTGCGTCTCTCAAGGCTGTCTTGTACTACGAGAAGTATATTGTAATTGATCCGGGGGACACAGATCTCAAGAAAATGCAGCTTCTCACAGAAGATGAATACAATGAGGCTCTTGAGCGCGGACAATCGTTCGTTGCTGGAATGGGAGCGGAGGCAATCAAGACTTTGCTTGAGCAGCTTGATCTTGACGAGCTTGCCGCTGAACTCCGCTCAAAGATGATTGAGAAGGGCACAAAATCTGACAAGCGACTTCTTAAGCGCATCCAGATTGTTGAGGATTTCAGAAATTCTGGAAACAAAGCTTCATGGATGATTATGGATGTGATTCCGGTGATTCCTCCGGATTTGCGCCCTATGGTCCAGCTTGACGGAGGCCGTTTCGCGACATCTGACCTTAATGATTTGTACAGACGTGTTATCAACAGAAACAACCGTTTGAAGAGGCTTATGTCTCTTTCAGCTCCTGACATCATTATCAGAAATGAGAAAAGAATGTTGCAGGAAGCAGTTGACGCCTTGTTTGACAACTCAAACCGCAACCATACTGTAAAAGGCGCTTCGAGCCGCCCGCTCAAGTCAATTTCAGATATGCTCAAAGGAAAGCAGGGACGTTTCCGCCAGAATCTTCTCGGAAAGCGTGTTGATTACTCTGGACGTTCTGTAATTGTTGTCGGACCTGAGCTTAAGCTTTGGCAGTGCGGTCTGCCTACAAAAATGGCGCTGGAGCTTTTCAAACCGTTTATTATGAAGAAGCTCGTTGACAAGGATGTTGTTTTCAATATTAAAAAGGCGAAAATGCTAGTTGAGCAGGAATCTCCTGAGGTTTATGCGATTTTGGACGAGGTTGTACGCGAACATCCTGTAATGCTCAACCGCGCTCCTACTTTGCACCGTCTTGGAATTCAGGCTTTCGAGCCAGTTCTCGTGGAAGGAAAAGCTCTTAAGCTTCATCCGCTCGCTTGTAAGGCTTTCAACGCCGACTTCGACGGAGACCAGATGGCTATCCACGTTCCTCTTACGCAGGCTGCGCAGATGGAATGCTGGACTTTGATGCTTTCTGCAAGAAACTTGCTTGATCCTGCTAACGGAAATCCGATCGTGCTTCCTTCTCAGGATATGGTTCTTGGAATCTACTATATGACTGCGGTAAAACCGCATGCGAAGGGCGGACCGAAAATTGAAGAAGGCCAGATTCGCTATAAGAGATTCTCTTCCGTTGACGAGGCTTTCACAGCTGCTGAAGACGGTTATATCGAATGGCAGGCTGAAATCAAGCTTCCTGCTCCAAAAGATTCTTTCAAGGCAGGTGAATTCAAGAAAGGCGATTTGATCGTTACAACTGCCGGAAGAATCCGCTTCAATGCAGAAATGCCTGAGGAAGTCGGTTACGTAAACGAGCAGATGGGCGACAAGAAACTCAAGTCGATGATTACGAATGTTTATCATCTGCAGGGACCTTGGATTACAATCCGGATGCTTGACGCAATCAAGTCTGTAGGATACCGCAACGCTACATTCTTTGGTGCGACTCTTTCTATGGACGATATTCTTATTCCTCCTGAAAAGAAAGAGATGGTGGACGAGGCAAACAAGATTGTCGAAGGAATCGTAGGACAGTATTCAAAGGGAACTATTACAGCTGAGGAAAGATACAACAAGGTAACAGACGTTTGGCAGCGTACAAATGAAAAACTTACCGACATAATGATGGAGCAGTTCCGCGCGGATAAAGACGGATTCAACACAATCTACATGATGGCAGACTCTGGAGCCCGCGGTTCTAAGAAACAGATTTCACAGCTGGCTGCTATGCGTGGTTTGATGGCTAAGCCTAACGGAGACATCATTGAATTGCCTGTCCGCTCAAACTTTAAGGAAGGACTTTCGGTTATCGAATACTTCATTTCTTCAAATGGTGCCCGAAAAGGTCTTACCGATACAGCTTTGAAAACTGCGGACGCTGGTTACATGACCCGTCGTCTTGTTGATGTTGCCCAGGATGTTGTTGTAAATGAAGACGACTGCGGAACAATCAACGGTATTGACTATACTGCGATTAAAAACGGAGATGAGATTATCACTCCGCTTTCTGCGAGAATTGCCGGCCACTTCACAATTGAGCGTGTAATTCATCCTGTTACAGGAGAGCTTCTCTGTGATGTGAATGATTACATCACTGACGAGCTTGCAAAGAAAATTGAGGAAGCCGGTGTTGAAAAAGTCAAGCTCCGCACTGTTCTTACTTGCGAAGCAGAACACGGAGTTTGTGTAAAATGCTATGGCAAGAACCTCGCGCGCAACAAGCTTGTCGAGATTGGCGAGGCAGTCGGAATTATTGCGGCACAGTCAATCGGTCAGCCTGGTACTCAGCTTACAATGCGTACTTTCCACGTCGGTGGTACTGCGTCAAAAGCTACAGAAGACAACCGTATCTTGCTTAAATATCCGATCATCATCGGTTCAATCAATGGTACAAATGTTCCTACTGATGATGGAAATAAGCTTTTTACTCGCAAGGGATATATGATTGTCACGAGAATCATCGATTCAACTGAAATCGGAAAAGATGACAAACTTGCAGTTTCAGACGGCGGACGTATTCTTAAAGGCGGAATTCTTATCGAAAGAAAAGATGGAAACGTTGTGGCAAAAGAAAACGGACACATTCGGATTAGAGACAACAAGCTTTATCTTTTGGGCAACGAGCAGAAAATTGAAATCGTCAATGGTTCTACAATCACAGCGAAAGAGGGCGATGTTTGCGAGGCTGAACAGGTTCTCGGAACATTTGATCCGTCAAAAGAGCCGATTATTGCCGAAGTTTCAGGATATGTCCATTTTGAGGATGTTATTCCTGGCGTAACTTTGGAAGAGAAAGTTCTTGATAATGGAAACATCGAGCGCCATATCTCTGACTTGCACCTTGGAGAAAAACAGCCGCGTATCTTGATTACTGATGAGGCTGGAAACAACCTCGGATCTTACTTCTTGCCTGCGGATGCCGTCCTTGATGTTGATGACAAGCAGCAGATTAAGGCTGGCGAGACTCTTGCGCGTCTTCCTGTTGCGGCTGCGAAAACAAACGATATTACCGGTGGTCTTCCACGAGTATCTGAATTGTTTGAAGCCCGCAAGCCGAAGACTCCGTGTGTTCTTGCCCAAATTTCCGGACTTGTAAAATTCGGAAACGTTTCGAAGGGAAAGCGCACTGTAATTGTTGAGGATGAATACGGAAAAGAGTACGAGCATTTAGTTCCGATGACTAGACGCATGCTTGTCCGTGATGGCGATACTGTTGAGGCTGGCGAGCAGCTTTGCGACGGCTCACCAAGCGCGCACGATATTCTTGCAATCCTCGGTGAAAACGCTCTTATGGATTATTTGATGAACGAAATTCAGTCAGTATACTCTGCGCAGGGTGTATCAATTGATGACAAGCACATTGGTGTTATCGTTCGCCAGATGCTCCGCAAGGTTGAAGTCGTTTCCGTTGGAGATACAAGATTTATCTTCGGTCAGCAGGTTGACAAATATCATTTCCATGAGGAAAATGCCCGTGTTGTTGCTGAAGGCGGCCAGCCTGCAGTTGCGCGCCCTATGTTCCAGGGAATTACAAAAGCGGCTCTTGCTACAGACTCTTTCATTTCAGCTTCTTCATTCCAGGAGACTACACGTGTTCTTACAAATGCCGCGATCCAGGGATCAACAGACCCGTTGCACGGCTTGAAAGAAAACGTAATTATTGGACGTATGATTCCTGCTGGAACTGGTATCAGAGATTACAGAGATGTAAAACTTTTTGATACTTCTGATGAAGACCTTGACGAGCAGATGGAAGAAATCTTGCGCAAACGTCAAGAAGAAAAAGCTCTTGAGTCTGTTATGGATGATTCTGCTTTTGATTCAATGTCGGCTGATGATAAAGCTGAATAAAGACCAATTGACAGAAAAATGCCTTTCAAGTAATCTATTCAGACCTATCTTGAAAGGTGATTTGTTGCATTTCATCCGGAGTGCTGGCCGGATTTATATAGGAGAATTAGGCGATGCCTACAATTAACCAACTTGTTAGAAAAGGTAGAAAGTCAGTGGCTAACACGACAAAAGCTCCCGCGCTTGAGTCTTGCCCTCAGAAGCGTGGCGTTTGCACACGTGTAATGACTGTTACACCTAAAAAACCAAACTCAGCTCTCCGAAAGGTAGCTCGTGTTCGCTTGTCAAACGGAATTGAAGTAACTGCATATATTCCGGGAATTGGTCATAACTTGCAGGAGCACTCGGTTGTTCTTATCCGCGGTGGTCGTGTAAAGGATCTTCCTGGTGTGCGCTATCACATTATTCGTGGTACAAAAGATACTCTTGGTGTTGACGGAAGAAAACGTGGTCGTTCAAAATACGGCGCTAAGAGACCAAAGGCTTAATGGTATAAAGGAGAATTACTATGGGAAGACATAAGAAATCCGTAAATCGTCCTATTGTACCTGATACAAAATACAATAGCCCGGTTGTTACAAAATTTGTTGCGCGCATGATGCTTGACGGAAAAAAAGATACATGCACAAAAATTGTCTACAAGGCAATGGAACAGCTTAAAACAAAGACTGATAAAGACCCTCTCGAGGTTTTTCTTAAAGCTCTTGAGAATGTGAAACCTGCTGTCGAGGTAAAGTCTCGCCGTGTCGGTGGTGCGACTTATCAGGTTCCAGTAGAAATTAGAGATGTCCGCAAAGAAGCTCTCGCTATGCGCTGGATTATTGCGGCTGCTCGTTCTCGTTCTGGACATGGTATGGCTGATACTCTTGCAGCTGAGCTTCTTGATGCGTTTAACAGCACAGGCTCTGCTTACAAGAAGAAGGAAGATACGCATAAGATGGCTGAAGCGAACAAGGCTTTTGCTCATTATCGCTGGTAGTTCCTGTTTTTTTGTTAGAAGGACTTTGATATTTTTTTTGTCAAAGTCCTTTTTTTATTGTTTTTTTTTAAATTTTGATATTGCAATTTATTTTTTTATATTGTATAAATATTGAACTGATTTTTAACCCTAGCTTGGTTAAATATGTTCTTTGAGATATTGGGCGGACTTCAATTTTTTTTATTAAGTCTGGTGGCGCCGTAAAGTTAATGCTTGCATTTTCAGGTGGCTGCTTTCCAAACCTTAAAGAGACTGGTTTGGATTTTCCTGATTTTTCTGGATTTCAAACCGTTAAACTTGATTATTTGTGCTTTTGCGGTGGTTCCGGAAGAGTGTTTTGAATTTGATAAAACGCTTTTATGACGAGTTGGACAAACTCTCATTTTCCTATCTGTCGCTTAAAATCAAATAATATATAAAACAGTGTGTCTGCGAATATGAGCTTTTTCAGTTGGAAAGCAAGTATTCTGGCTTAAAGTGCAACACATAAACAATTTTTTCGCCGGACAAAAAGTTCGGCAAAGGAGAATCACATGGCTAAGGAGAAGTTCGTTAGAACTAAACCTCACATGAACGTTGGTACTATTGGTCACGTAGACCATGGTAAGACAACACTTTCTGCAGCTATCACTCAGTACTGTGCTAAAAAGTACGGTGATCATGCTCTTAAGTATGATGAAATCGACAATGCTCCAGAGGAAAAAGCACGTGGTATCACAATTAACACACGTCACCTTGAGTATCAGTCAGACAAACGTCATTATGCTCACATCGACTGCCCAGGACACGCAGACTACATCAAGAACATGATTACTGGTGCTGCTCAGATGGACGGTGCTATTCTTGTTGTATCAGCTCCAGACTCAGTTATGCCACAGACACGTGAACACCTTTTGCTTGCTCGCCAGGTAGGTGTACCGAAGATCATCGTATTCTTGAACAAAGTTGACCTTGTTGATGATCCAGATCTTCTTGAACTCGTTGTTGAGGAAGTAAAAGATACAGTTAAAGAATACGGATTCTCTGAAGAGACTCCAATCGTAAAAGGATCTGCATTCAAAGCTTTGAACGAGTCTGATGACTCTGCAAACACACAGTGCATTGAAGAGCTTCTTACTGCTATGGATACATGGTTCGATGATCCAGTTCGTGATGATGAAAAACCATTCTTGATGCCAATCGAGGATATTTTCACAATCTCTGGCCGTGGTACTGTAGTAACAGGACGTATCGAGCGCGGTGTTGTTAATATGAACGACCCAGTACAGATCGTTGGTATTCGCCCAACTCAGGATACAACAGTAACAGGTATCGAAATGTTCCAGAAGACTCTTGATCAGGGTATGGCTGGTGACAACGTTGGTATCTTGCTCCGTGGTGTTGAGAAAAAGGATGTTGTTCGTGGACAGGTTCTCTGCGCACCAAAATCAATCCATCCTCACACAAAATTCGAGGCTCAGATTTACGTTCTTTCTAAGGAAGAAGGTGGACGCCACTCTCCATTCTTTACAGGATACCGCCCACAGTTCTATTTCAGAACTACTGACATTACAGGTACAGTAGAGCTTGAAGCTGGAACAGACATGGTAAAACCTGGCGATAACGTAAAGATTATTGGTGAACTTATTCACCCAATCGCTATGGATGAAGGTCTTAAACTTGCTATTCGCGAAGGTGGACACACAATCGCTTCTGGTCAGGTTACAAAGATCATCGAGTAGTATCTGTTGTAAATTGTAATTAAGGTGGGAGAGATTTTTCTCTCTCATCTAAAATTATTTAGGAGTAAAAACAAATGGCTAACAGCAAAATTCGTGTCAGACTTCGCGCATTTGATGTAGAGCTGATCGATCAGAGTGCAAAAGCCATCGTGCAGACTGTTCAGAAGGCAGGGGCTAAAGTTTCAGGACCTATTCCTCTTCCAACAAAAATCAATAAGGTAACAGTTCTTCGTTCTCCACACGTAAACAAAAAGTCACGTGAGCAGTTTGAGATGAGAACACACAAACGCCTTATCGACATCATTGACCCATCAGCAGATGTTATGGATTCTTTGATGAAGCTTGAATTGCCAGCCGGTGTTGATGTTGAAATTAAACAGTAACAGCAAAACTACGTTGTAGCAGAGTGTTACTGCAAAAAACGGTACGGTCCCATGGATCTGGGATGGCGGCCGAGAAAGAAGAGTTTTTTGGAATTCTTCTATAGGAGTTATATCAGAATGAAAGGTCTGATTGCAAAAAAAGTAGGAATGACACAGGTATTTGATGAAAACGGTAATCTGACACCAGTAACCGTGATCCATGTTGAACCAAATACTGTTATTGCTACAAAAACAAAGGAAGCAAACGGATATGACGCTGTTGTGCTTGGTGTTGAGGATTTGAAAGAATCTAAAGTCAACAAGCCTTACAAAGGTCAGTTTCCAGAGAATGTTTCCCCAAAACGTCATCTGAAAGAATTCAGAGACTTTGAAAAAGAAGTTGCAGTTGGAGACCAGATTGGTCTTGAATTGTTTGAAAACACTGCATTCCTTGATGTTACAGCAACTTCAAAAGGAAAAGGATTCCAGGGTGTTATGAAACGCTGGGGCTTCCATGGTGGACGTGCTTCTCACGGTTCAAAATTCCATCGCGAAGCAGGTGGTACAGGAAATTGTACAACACCAGGACACAGCCTTAAGAACATCAAAATGCCAGGACGCATGGGATGTGAAAGAGTTACAGTACAGAATCTTAAAATTGTTAAGATTGATCCTGAACTCAAAGTTGTTATGGTTCGCGGTGCTGTGCCGGGAAATAAAAACACCACTCTTATTGTCAAGAATGCGGTTAAGAAATAAGGTCGAGGGATAAGATGGAAAAGAAAGTCTATTCAATCGATGGTAAAGAACTCCGCACAATCAATCTTGATGATAAAGTGTTCGGACTTCCTGTAAACGACGATGTTATTTACTATGCCATCACAAATGAATTAGCTAACAGACGTGTAGGAACTGCTTGTACAAAAACTCGTGCTGAAGTTCACGGTTCAAATGCAAAACCTTACAAACAGAAGGGAACTGGTCATGCTCGCCGTGGTGATAAAAAATCACCAATCAATGTTGGCGGCGGTACGATTTTTGGACCAAAACCACGCGACTATAGCTACGCAATGCCTAAAAAAGCAAAGCGCCTTGCTATGAAATCTATTCTTAGCCTTCAGGCTCAGAGCGACAGATTGACTGTTGTTGAGGATTTCACAGTAGAAAGTGGAAAAACAAAAGACTTGCTTAAAATTCTTAGCAACTTTGTTAAGGATGAACGCACAGTCATTATTTTGAAAGATGATGATGCAATGCTTAAGCGTGCAGCACGCAACATAAAGAATGTTGAGTATTTGTCATACAATCGACTTTGTGCACATTCTCTCTTCTATGGAAGAAAGGTAATTGTTCTTGAGTCTGCAGTAAAGAATCTTTCAGAATTCTATAATAAACTTGAAGAGGAGGCTAAATAATGATCGCTCTTACTGATGTAATTATTGAGCCTATACTTTCTGAGAAAGCGACAACTTTGCGCGAGCAGGGAAAGTACGTTTTCAAAGTAGCTCCAGATGCAACAAAGTTTCAGATTAAAGAAGCTGTAGCAAAAATCTTCAATGTAAAAGTTGTTTCTTGTACAACTCTTAATGTACTTGGCAAAGTTAAAAGGGTTCGTGGAAAACCTGGAAAAACTGCCAGCTGGAAAAAGGCAACTGTACGCCTTGCTCCTGGTGAGACAATTAAGGTATTTGAAGGCGTTTAAGCCTTCTTAAATTAAGGGGAACCAGATGGCTCTTAAAGTTTTTAAACCATATTCAGCCGGTACTCGAAACCGTATTGATTTGGTAAGAGATGAACTGACAACAGATAGACCCGAGAAGACTCTGGTATCAGGTTTAAAATCTCATGCTGGTCGTGGCGCTGGTGGACGTATTTCTGTAAGACACCAGGGTGGCGGTCACAAACGTAGATATCGTATTATTGATTTCAAACGCAATAAGCATGGTATTCCAGGAACAGTTAAGACTATTGAATATGATCCTAACCGCTCTGCTAATATTGCTTTGATTTTCTATGCTGATGGTGAAAAAAGATACATCATCGCACCAAAAGGTCTTGTTGTAGGACAGAAGATTATGGCTGGTGAAAATGCAGCTCCAATAGTTGGAAATGCACTTCCGTTGGGAGTTATCCCAGTTGGTTTTACAATCCATAATATTGAACTTACACTTGGTCGGGGTGGACAGCTCGTTCGCTCTGCTGGTGCAGGAGCACTTGTTGCTGCTAAAGACGGTGATTATGTAATCGTTCGTCTTCCATCAGGTGAAACACGCCGCATTAACGCTAAATGTTATGCAACTATTGGTATCGTAGGAAACGAAGAAAGAATGAACACTCAGCTTGGAAAAGCTGGACGTAAACGCTGGCTTGGTATCCGTCCAACAGTTCGTGGTATGGCTATGAACCCGGTAGATCATCCGCTTGGTGGTGGTGAAGGTGCTGGTAAAGGACACGTTCCTGTTACTCCTTGGGGTCAGCCATGTAGAGGCTACAAGACTCGAAATAGAAGAAAGACTTCTAGCCGCTTCATCGTTTCACGTCGCAAGAAGTAATCTTAGAGGAGTTAACGGTGTCAAGATCTGTTAAGAAGGGACCTTTTATTGAGAAGAGTCTCTATAAGAAAGTTATTGAAATGAATAAAGAGTCAGATAAGAAAATGATTAAAACATATTCTCGCTGCTCTACAATCATTCCAGAAATGGTTGGAAACACGATCAGTGTTTACAACGGAAAGTCATGGATTCCTGTTTATGTAACAGAAAACCTCGTTGGCCATAAGCTCGGTGAATTTGCTGCAACACGTACATTCAAGGGACATGGTGGCGACAAAACAGCCGGAAAGGCATAATTGAAAGGTGGATATTATGGCTGAAAAGAAAGGTTATGTAGCCACTTCTAAATTCCTGATTGCATCACCTACAAAGGTTCGTCCTGTAGCACGTGTAATTAATCAGAAGTCATGCTCAGAAGCTATGGCAATTCTTGATAATATGCCTCAGAAAGGCGCTCAGTTGATTCAGGCAACTTTGAAATCAGCTGTAGCTAATGCTCTGTATGGCAACAAGAAGCTTGATGAAGATATGCTTTTTGTTAAGGAAATTCGTATTGACGAAGGTCCGAGACTTAAGAGAGTTTGGTTCCGTGCTCGCGGACGTGCTGATCAGCTCTTGAAACGTATGTGTCATATCACCGTCATTGTAGACGAGAAGGCGGGGGAATAAAGTGGGTCAGAAAGTAAATCCTATCGGTTTGCGTCTTGGAGTAAACAAGACTTGGCAGTCTCGCTGGTATGCAAATCCTCGTGAATATGCTGATCTCGTGATTGAGGATCTTAAGATTCGCAACATGGTAAAAGCATTGCCGGAGTGCCAGAATGCAGATATTGCAGAAATCGAAATTGTACGTCATCCACAGCGTGTAACAATCGTTATTCACACAGCACGCCCGGGTGTAATTATTGGTGTAAAAGGTGCAAACATTGAAAAAATCAGTGCTGAGATCCAGTCTAAGCTGACAAAAAAAGTTCAGATTAAGATTAAAGAAATCAAACGCGCTGAGATCAATGCAAGCTTGATTGCACAGAACGTTGGACGCCAGCTTAGCGGTCGTGGTTCATTCCGCAAGGCTCTTAAGCAGGCTTCTGCAAACGCTATGAAAAACGGCGCTCTCGGAATAAAAGTTCGTGTTTCAGGACGTCTTGGCGGAGCAGAAATGAGACGCTCTGAAGAGCATAAGGAAGGACGCGTTCCTCTTCATACTCTTCGTGCAGATATTGACTATGGAACATTCGAAGCTCATACGACATACGGAAAAATTGGTGTAAAAGTATGGGTTTACAATGGAATGAAATATGGTCATGAGCAGAATGAAGATGCTGGTCAGCTTGTTCGCAAGCCACGCCATGATCGTTCTCAGGCTTCTGGTGATGAAAAACCAAGAGCTAGAAGAAATTCTCGCGCTGCAGACACTTCTAAGGAGTAATGTAAATGCTTAGTCCTAAGAGAATTATTCACCGTAAGATACAGCGTGGTAGAATTAAAGGTAATGCTACACGTGCTAACAACATCGACTTCGGAGATATTGCTCTCGTAGCTTTGGAGCCTGTTTGGCTGAATGCTAAACATATCGAAGCTGCTCGTGTTGCTATCAACCGTAAGCTCGAAAGAAAAGGAAACGTTTGGTTACGCGTTTTCCCAGACAAGTCAATTACAAAGAAACCTGCTGATACTCGTATGGGTAAAGGTAAAGGTGCTCCAGAATGGTGGGCTGCAGTAATTAAACCAGGTGTGATTTTGTTTGAAGTTGGCGGAGTTGATTTGAAACTTGCTGAAGCAGCTCTTTCTCTTGCCGCTGATAAACTTCCAATAAAAACAAAAATTGCATTCAAACCAACTAAAGACTAAGGAGTAAGAAAATGGCTGATACAAAGAAAAAAAATGTAAAAGAATTGTCTTACGCTGAATTGGTTTCAGAACGCAATGAGCTTAAACAGAAATACATGGATTTCCGCTTCCAGATGGTAGTTGGACATGTAGATAACCCTATGCAGAAGCGTACTATGCGTCGTCAGATTGCAAGATTGAATACGCTCATCCGTGCAAAAGAAATTGCAGGATTAAATAAATAGGAGTTGACCCGTGGCAGAACAGGTTAAAACAAAGGGTGGTAAACGAGCTTTTGTTGGTATCGTAACAAGCGACAAGATGGATAAAACAATTGTCGTTTCTATCGATACAAAAAGGATGGATACCCTTTACAAAAAATACGTCACACGCACTAAAAAGTGCAAGGCGCATGATGAAAAGAACGAAGCTCACATTGGTGACACAGTTCGTATCGTAGAGTGTAGCCCAATCAGCAAGGAAAAATGCTGGAGATTGGCTGAGATTATAGAAAGAGCTAAATAAGTAAGGAGTTAATCATGCTGCAGATGCAATCAAAAATGACTGTTGCCGATAACTCTGGCGCTAAACTCGTTCAGGTAATCAAGGTTCTCGGCGGTTCACATCGCCGTTATGCCGGAATCGGTGACGTTGTAGTAGTAGCTGTAAAGGAAGCAATTCCAACATCTACAATCAAAGAAGGTACGGTACAGAAGGCTGTAATCGTTCGTGTTGCGAAGGAATACAGACGCCCTGATGGAACTTATATCCGTTTTGACGATAACGCTTGCGTAATTGTTGATGATGACAAGAATCCAAAAGGAAAACGTATTTTCGGACCAGTAGCTCGTGAGCTTCGTGATATGGATTACATGAAGATCGTTTCACTTGCACCGGAAGTTCTGTAAGGAGAATTGAATAATGAATAAGAAATTCAAAATCCATAAGGACGATACAGTACAGGTAATTGCTGGAAAAGACAAAGGCAAAACAGGAACTGTTGCTCGCGTTCTTACAAAAAAGGATGCAGTAATTATTACTGGTATTAACATTGCCAAAAAAGCAATGAAAAAACGTAGCCAGCAGGACCAGGGCGGAATCGTTGAGGTCGAGGCTCCGTTGCACATTTCTAACGTTGCGCTCGTTTGCAAAAAATGCGGTGTGACTAGAGCTGGTTATAAAATTGACGGCGACAAGAAAATTCGTGTCTGCCGTAAATGTGGAGAAGCACTGTAATGGAAAATTACGTACCACGGCTTAAGAAAGTCTATAAGGAAAAAATCGCTCCTGAGCTTTTTAAAGAGCTCGGTTACACATCTGTAATGCAGATTCCTGCAATCAAAAAGGTTGTAGTAAGCATGGGTGTTGGCGAAGCTCTCACTAACAAGAAACTCCTTGACGCCGCAGTTGCTGATATTACTCAGATAACTGGACAGCATGCTGTAAAGACAAGAGCGAAAAAGAGTATTGCTAACTTCAAGCTTCGTGAGGGCAATGAAGTAGGTGTAATGGTAACATTGCGCGGTAACATTATGTATGAATTTTTGGACCGCCTTATCAATGTTGCATTACCTCGTGTAAAGGATTTCCGTGGTGTCAAAGCTACTGGTTTTGATGGACACGGAAACTTCTCGCTTGGTATTACAGAACAGATTATCTTCCCAGAAATCGACTTTGATAAAATCACTAAGATTGCTGGAATGAACATCGCGATTGTAACAAGTGCAAGAACTGATGCTGAAGCAAAGGCTCTTCTTACCAAGTTCAACATGCCTTTCAGAAAGTAGGTGAAGTATGGCAAAGAAATCATTGATTATTAAGGCTAACCGCACACCTAAATACAAGACACGCGAATACAATCGCTGTCAGATTTGCGGTCGCCCTCGCGGATATTTGCGTAAGTATAAGATGTGTCGTATCTGCTTCCGCAAAATGGCTAGTGAAGGCCTGTTGCCAGGCGTAACAAAATCATCTTGGTAGTGGAGGAGAAGTAAAAATGAGTGTATCAGACCCAATCGCAGATATGCTGACTAAGGTTCGTAACGCTGTTCAGGCTCGCCATGAAAAGGTTGATGTTCCTGCTTCAAAATTGAAGCTCGAGATTGTTAAGATCTTGAAGACAGAAGGTTACATTAAAAATTTCAAGAAAGTTCAGGAAGATGGAAAAAACATCTTGAGAATCTTCTTGAAATATGATGATGCTAACAATTCAGTTATTCATGGTGTTGAGAAAATATCTACACCTGGTCGTCGTGTTTATTCTGGCTACAAAGAGTTGCCTCGCGTTTTCAACGGACTTGGAACATTGATTGTTTCAACTTCTGTCGGTGTAACAACTGGAAAGAAAGCAAGTGAGAAAATGGTTGGCGGCGAGTTAATCTGCAAAGTTTGGTAACGAGGAGGAAGAAAATGTCAAAAATTGGTAAGCTTCCTGTTGCTGTTCCAGCAGGTGTTACAGTCAAAGTTGAGCCAGGATTTGTCACTGTAAAAGGTCCAAAAGGCGAATTGAAACAGCATGTAAATGACAGCGTAAATGTTGAAGTAAAAGACAATGAGGTTGTTGTTACTCCTGTTGACAGCTCAAAGAAAGCCAGCGCAGCTCATGGTTTGTATCGCAATTTGATTCATAACATGGTTGTGGGTGTTACAACAGGTTATTCAAAAACATTGGTAATCACTGGTGTTGGTTATCGTGCTGAAGTTAAAGGTAAAGAGCTTGTAATGAATCTCGGATATTCATCTGACTTCATCGCAATTATTCCTGAAGGACTTACAGTTGTTGCTGATGCTAACGGTAAAGTTACTATTAGCGGAATGAGCAAGAAAGATGTAGGTGAATTCAGCGCTCAGATTCGAAAATTGCGCAAACCTGAGCCTTATAAAGGCAAGGGAATTCGCTATGAAACTGAAGTCATCAGACGCAAAGTCGGTAAGACCGGCGTTAAATAAGGTGTAACAGATGTTTAAGAAACTGAATGACAAAGCAAGAAAACGCCTGCATCGTAAGATTCATATCCGCAAATCGATTTACGGAACTGCAGCACGCCCAAGAATGAGTGTTTACCGCAGCAACAAGAATCTTTATATTCAGGTTATTAATGATGATGAGGGAAGAACCCTTGCTTCAATTTCCACTTTGGAAAAAGAATTTGCTGACATAAAACCAACAGTTGAAGGTGCAGCAAAACTTGGTGAAGCTTTTGGAAAACGCCTGCAGGATAAAAACATTACAACAGTAGTGTTTGACCGCAACGGTTATCTTTATCATGGTGTTGTTAAGGCCCTTGCTGATGGTGCTCGCAAAGCAGGCATCATTTTCTAGGAGATTTTATGGAACGCCAGAATAAATTTGATAAAGAAAGAGACCAGAAAGAGTACATTGAAAAGCTCGTAAGATTGAATCGTACTGCTAAAACTGTAAAAGGTGGCCGCAGAATGTCATTCTCAGCTCTTACAGTTGTTGGAGATGGAAAAGGTCGCGTAGGATTTGGATTCGGAAAAGCTAACGACGTATCTGAAGCTATAAGAAAGAGCGTTGATCACGCAAAGAGAAATATGGTAAATGTTCCTGTTAGAAACGGAACTATTCCACATGAAATGATTGGAAAGTACAAGAGTTCATCAATTCTTCTTAAACCAGCTTGTCCAGGAACTGGAATCATTGCTGGAAACACAGTGCGTGCAATTATGGATGCAATCGGTGCAACTGATGTTATTTCCAAATCTTTGGGATCATCTAGTCCATTGAATGTTGTAAGAGCTACATTCTCAGCTCTTGAGAACATCATGGATGCTAAATCTATCGCAGCAAACAGAGGTAAGTCTCTGCAGGATATGTGGGGTTGATTATGGCTAAGAAGATTAAAATCACTCTTGTAAGAAGTGTTATCGGACAGAAGCCGGAAAAGAAAGCAACTGTTCGCAGTCTTGGTCTTAAAAAGATCAATTCTTCAGTTATAAAGGAAGATTCACCTACATTGCGTGGAATGGCTAGTGCTGTATCGCACCTTGTAAGAGTTGAGGAGGCTGACTAATGGCTGATTTTATGTTGACAGCGCCAGAGGGTGCTAACAAGAAACCAAAGCGTGTTGGTCGTGGTTCATCATCTGGACTTGGTACAACTGCAGGAAAAGGAAACAAGGGACAGCAGTCACGTTCTGGAAAGGCTAATCCATACGTTGGATTTGAAGGCGGACAGATGCCTCTTTACAGACGTATCGCACAGCGTGGTTTCTCTAACTATCCGTTCAAAAAAGTGTATTCAGTTGTTAATGTTGAGAGTCTTGAAGCAAAATTTGCGGCTGGTGAGACAGTAAACAAAGAAACACTTCTTGCAAAGGGCTTGATTGGTTCTGCAAAAGAATTAGTTAAAGTTCTTGGCAATGGTGATTTGAAAAAGAATTTAACTGTTGATGTAGATAAAGTTTCTGCTTCTGCAAAAGCTAAAATCGAAAAAGCAGGTGGTTCTGTAAAAACACTAGAAAGCGCTGAAAAATAGTTAAAAAAAGTAATATTTGGAGAAACTGATGGCAAATAGTCCAATTGTAAATATGTTCAAAATAAAAGAGCTTCGTCAAAAGTTGTTCTTTACATTTTTGATTCTTGTTGTATTCCGACTTGGATGTGTTTTGACAATTCCTGGAATTAATGCGCAAGTTCTTGTTGATTATTTCGACAATCTTGCACAGAATTCCGCTGAAAACTCATTTGCCAGTTATATGAACTTTTTTGCCGGCGGTGCTTTTGAAAGATTTTCTGTGTTTATGCTTGGTGTTATGCCGTATGTATCTACACAGATTATCTTGCAGTTAGCACTAATTATCTTCCCTTCTCTTAAACGTGCAGTTCAAGAGGATGGAGGACAGCGCAAATTTGCAGCCTGGACGAGAATTGGCACGGTTTTTGTGTGTTTGATTCAGTCTTTGGCTGTAACAGTTTATGCTTCTAGTATTCCAGGAGCAATCGCTATTGAAAATCAGCTTGCATTTAAATTGCTTGCAATGCTTACAGTTACTACAGGTGCTATGATTACAATTTGGTTAGGTGACCAGATTACAGCTCATGGGATTGGAAACGGTATCTCTATGTTAATCTTCGCAGGTATCGTTGCTCGACTCCCAAGTGCTGTTATCGATCTCGCACAGAGAGTTCGCGACCCTAACAGTGGAATCAATGCGGTATTTGTAATTATTGTATTGCTAATGTTCGTTGGAATCATCGCTTTTGTTGTTTACGAACAATCTGGCGAGAGAAAAATTCCTGTGCATTATGCAAAGCGCGTGGTTGGAAGAAAAATGTATGGCGGACAAAGTACATACATTCCGTTTAAGATTAATCCGTCTGGAGTTATCCCTGTAATTTTTGCATCATCGTTCCTTACTTTCCCCCTGCAGATTATTTCCAGTGTAGGTAAGTACAAAAACGGCGGATGGGTGAACAAGCTCGCTACAATTTTGAATCCAACTGGCTGGGTATATAATGTTTTATTAGTTCTTCTTATTATATTCTTTGCGTATTTCTATACTCAGGTAACACTGAATCCTACAGAAATTGCTAAAAATATTAGAGAAAACGGCGGTTCTATTCCAGGAATTCGCACGGATAAAACAGAGGAATACTTGCAGAAGGTTTTGAATCGCCTTGTGCTGCCAGGTTCTTTGTACCTTGCTTTGATAGCAGTTTTGCCGACATTGATTCAGATTTTGTTCCAGTTCCCTCAATCAATTGCAATGTTGATGGGTGGCACTTCACTTTTAATCTTGGTTGGTGTTGACTTGGATACAATGAGTCAAGTTGAAGCACTTCTTAAAATGCATCACTCTGAAGGTCTTGTAAAGAAGGGCAAACTTAGATCAAGAAATTTGTAATTTTATCAATTTTCTGATTTTTTTCTGTAGAATAATTTTGGGGATTTGTGGTATACTCGGTAGACCTAGATTGTAGCTCATTGCGAGTTGCCATGATTTAGGCAGGTATACTATATATCCCTAGGGGGACTTTTATGAAAGTACGAACCAGCGTAAAGCCCATCTGTGATAAGTGTAAGGTAATCAAAAGACACGGAGTAATCCGCATTATTTGTTCAAACCCAAAACACAAGCAGAGACAGGGTTAAGGAGTAACAGATGGCTCGAATTGCGGGAGTAGACCTCCCAAATAAGCAAATCGTTATTGCGTTGACTTATGTGTATGGCATTGGTCGTTCATCAGCAAAAGCAATTTGTGAGAAAACAAAGATTGAACCACATAAAATGGTAAATGATCTTTCTCAGGATGAGCAAGCAAAGCTTCGTGCCGTTATTGACGCTGAGTATAAGGTTGAAGGTCATCTTCGTTCAGAAATTGGTCTTAACATTAAGCGTTTAATGGACATTGGTTGCTATCGTGGTCTTCGTCATCGCAAAGGTTTGCCTTGCCGTGGACAGCGTACTCGTACAAATGCGCGTACACGCAAAGGTAAAAAGAAGACTGTTGCTAATAAGAAGAAGGCAGTCTGATAGGCGGAGGATAGGTTAATGGCTACCGTAAAAAAGCGAAAGGAAAAGAAGAGCGTTTATGAAGGCAATGTTTACATTCAGGCAACGTTCAACAATACTATCGTAACTATTACAGATTTGAATGGAAATGCCCTTTCTTGGGCATCTTCTGGTGGACTTGGATTCCGTGGAGCAAAAAAATCAACTCCATTTGCTGCTCAGTCAGTAGCAGAGAGTGCAGTTCAGAAGGCTGTAAGCTATGGTCTTCGCGAAGTGCATGTTTATGTAAAGGGACCAGGTATGGGTCGTGAAAATGCTGTTCGTGCTCTTGGTGCACTTGGATTGAAGGTAAAATCAATTTCTGATGTTACACCAATTCCACATAACGGCTGTAGACCTAGAAAAACACGCAGTATGTAACTTAGATTCAGATGGGCAGGATTTTTTTCCTGCTCGTGTGGATTTTTGTTGTTTCTGAATAAGAAGCATTGGTTACTTTTAGATAGTATAAGTTAAGTTAATGGTTTGACTTAATAGAGTAGCTCCTGTTGAGCTTCCATTTTATAGAAGGAGTTCAAATGGCTCGCAAGAATTTGCTGAAGGGTTTTAAAAAACCTAAGACCGTTCAGTTTGAAAATCTTGAAACTAACCCAAATTACGGGAAATTTACTGCTTCTCCATTTGAGCCTGGATTTGGAACAACTATCGGAAACACTCTCCGTAGGGTTCTTCTTTCCTCGATTCAGGGATATGCGATTTCCTCAGTAAGAATTACTTCTTACGATCTTGATGGCGTGCCACATGTTATCTCTAGTGAATTCGAAACAATTCCTAATGTTTCTGAAGACACATTGGAGATTTTGAACAGTCTTAAGCTCATGCGTGTGAGACTGCCAGATGATGTTGAGCAGGATACTCTTTCCTTTGAGTTCAAAGGTCCAGCGACAATCAAGACCGATGACTTTGAAAAAGAAGGACAACTTGAAGTTTTGACAAGAGATGTGCCAGTTTTCACAATGATGGAAGGTGCTCATGTCGAATTTGAAATTCAGGTTGATTTGGGTAGAGGCTATGTCCCAGCTGAAGTAAATGAACATTACATTGAGGTTGTTGGAACCATTCCAATGGATGCGATTTTTACTCCTGTAACAAAAGTCAAGTATGCAATCGAGCCTTGTCGTGTAGGACAGAGAAACGATTATGACAAACTTGTTCTTGAAGTTTGGACAGATGGAACAATAGCTCCAGAGGATGCGCTTGCCGAAGCTGCAAAAATTGCAAAAGATCACTTTTCTGTTTTTGTAAACTTTAATGACAGCGATATGTCTGGAAATGATGAACTTGATGAAGGAGATGAGAAAATTAGACAGCTTCTCAATACTCCAGTTGAGGAACTCGAGCTTTCAGTTCGTTCATCAAATTGTTTAAAAAATGCAAATATTCGTACAATTGGCGAGTTAACTAGAAAAACTGAAGATGACATTGCAAAGACAAGAAACTTTGGCAAGAAGAGTCTGACAGAAATCAAGGAAAAGCTTCAGGAATGGAACTTGAGCTTGGGAATGACAGATTATAGTCATCTTAAAAACTCAGAAAACTTAACAACGCCAATTCAGAAGGAAGAATCCAATGAAAAATAAGACAGGATTTAATCCACTTTCACGCACATCTGCACACCGTCGTGCAATGTCACGCAATATGGTAACTTCTCTTTTTAGATATGAGCGCATCACCACAACTTGCGCAAAAGCAAAAGAAGTAAGAAAAGCGGCTGAAAAGTTGATTACTCGCGGCAAGGTTGACTCTGTTCATAACCGCCGTATCGCAGCAAAATTTATTCAGGATGAGAGAGTCTTGAATAAATTGTTTAC
>CAVDRA010000010.1:0-17734 GCA_963611155.1 bacterium
ATTTTATTGTAATCCCATCCATCTTCCAAAACCGTGCTTTCTGACGAAGTTTCGCTGTTAACCTCCTCTGAAAAAACCGGAGCGGCGCAAAAAATAAAAGCGGCCGCAGCAAAAGCCAAAACTGAAGGAATCCTACGAAAGACAGACATATAATCTCCTAGAAATTCGCCAAGACAGCGAAAACCACACGGCATTTTTACAGCCGCAATTTTTTTTACATTTTCTATTTTAAAATGAATGTTTCCACGACAGAGTCATTGATGTTGAAGGAACCCATGTTCCCGTTATTCCTCTTCTGATTTCATCAATATCTGGAGCAACTCCGATTCGGATATTCACAAAAGGCGAAGTCATCTCAAAACCGAATTCCGGCTGAAAAACAATATCCTCTGTGCTTTTTCCGTTTACAGCTTTGTTCTCGTCATAAGTCCAATGAAGAAGAGAGTCAACGTAAATCGAACTGCCGAAGTACTTACCTACATAAACAGTCGAGTTGTCAATAAAGTTACCGAACGAAAGACGATTGCTAGAACTATCTTTGCCCGTCGCAAACTTAACCGAATTTTGCAAGACATTTGTACGAATGGAAAATATATCAAAATTGAGTGTTTCACGCAACGTATTTTCAATTTTGCGCATAAGCGTCGCCTGCATAAAGTAGTCTCCGCCGGCAACAGCAAGAGAAGCCACGTTATCAGAATCTGCGGACACAACGTTTCCGAGGAGCTCCATAATCTCCTTTTCGGATTTTGCGGGAACTGATGAAAAATGCGGAGTAAAACCGCTTAAAGACTCATTGTTCGCAGACATGACAATTGTAACCATATTTCCGCTCTCGTCGCGCTCGCGGGTTTCCGCCCTCAAAGTGATTTTCGGGTCTATTCTGTCTTGAGTTTCGTTGAGCGCAATTCTTCCTTCTTTCATATAGAAGTTTCTGTTAAGCCATGCGATTTCTCCGCCGCGCAGACTGATGTCGCTTTTCAGCTCAAATTCCCCCGTCATAGAATCAATAAAAAGGCTGAGAGCTGTTCCCGGTGTCACAACGCCACGCATAAGAGGATTAAATAAAACCTGGACTTTTTGCCCGACTGTAATATCAAGATCTGTCAGAACGTTTATCGTCTGAGGTCCGCTCGCCTTTACAGGAACCGCCTGCGAAATATTTTCGAGGGAAAACTGTTTTTGAAGCGATGTCGTTACGATTTCAACATCCGTATTGTCGCCTGTAATCCATCCTGAAATGCTGATTTCGTTCGGCAGCGTATACAAAATATCAAGCTGGCAGCTTCCGTCGCCTTTCACAAAAACAAACGGAAAAGACATTTCGACAGGAACCTTGTGCGCATCATTAACATCCACGTTCACATCAATGCTTTCAATTCCCCAGCGGTCAAATTCCATGACCATTCCGACAAGCCCGTAGCCGTTTCCTAGAAAAATAGGAGAAGGCTCAACATGAGCCTCGCCCTGCCCCGCCGTCAAAAAAAGTCTCGGAGCAGAAAAAGCGTAGCGTGAAATATAAGGAATGTTCAGATTCGGTTTTTCAATACTGAATGCGCCTGTAAATTCGGGGTCGGTCGTGATTCCGGAAATTTTCAGTGCGCCGGTCAAAATTCCGCTGTTAAAATGGACTGCAGGAATTTCTATTTCAGAAGAAATCCGTTTCATATCCGCATAAATTCCTTTTACCGCAATATCAAGCTCATTTTTTATGATTGAGCCGGACAAATCGAATTTTATTGTATTAGAATTCACGCTCGCAGAAATTCCGGTGGATTTCGAAAAGGAAGCGCTAAAAACATTTCTGTCATCTGTAAAAATCTCAACATTTTCCCCCGCCCTAACGCAGGTCAGCTTAAAAGGAAATTTGCTGGCAAAAAAATTGCCGCCGACTTCATCAGACTTTAATTCAACTGTCAAAAATTCAGGGACAGAAAAATTCCGGCTTTCTTTTGCGCCCGAAATTTTCAAATTCAACGGCATTTCAATCGACTTGCTGTTGAGCCGCACATCAAGGTGAGCCTCGGCCTCGCCATTGAAAGAAAGAGGGTCAAACGAAGCGTTGAATTCGCTCACATTTAAAAGCGACCACGAGCATTCCATTCCGCTCACATTCAATCCTGTGTCATCATAAACAACAGCTGCCTGCGCATTCAGCGGATAGCCGTAAAGAGAAAGCTGCGCCCGCGATAAATTTACAGAAACCAACGGGTTTTTTATAGTTCCTGTCGCTGTAAGCTCCGCTGAAACAGTGTCGTCAGAAGACTGCTCGCTCAAAAATCTTCCGCATGGAAAATTCTGCATTGAAGAGGAAACCGACATATAAAAATCATTCTTTAAAGTCTCCGCTGAAAAAGGCAGCTGGGAAGGATTTGTAAAATCTGCGGAAAAACTGAATTTTTCAGAAGAAACAATGCTGGCCATATCGATATTCGCGTGAATAGAATCAAAAATTCCATTGTTAAGATTCCAGACAAAAGTTCCGCTTCCGTCCAAAGACGAAACGTTGTCAGAATAAGCAAGCGTGCTGAACATGAATCCGTAGCGGTTGGCGCTTCCTGAAAAAACAAGATGCGGGGCAAACGAGAGATTAAGAGACGGCTCCTCGAGCTCAAAACTTGCGATTTCCGCGGAAATTCCCTCGTTCAAATCCCAGCTGAAATCTGTGCCAAATGAAAGCGCGAAAACATACTTTCCTGCGGCCACCGGAAAAAGTCTGCTGGAAACGCTTCCTGAAATTTTCTCACCAATGGAGACAACAGCGTCAAAATCATAATCGCCTGAAATCGAAATCCACTCAGGAGAAACGCTTCCTGAAAAACTGTAAGGAATCGAATTTACAGTCAAATTGCTCGAAAATGAAAAATCCCTGAAATTGTCAGCAAAATCCACAGAAGTTTGCGCATGGGCCTCAATGCTTCCAAACTGCAAGTCCAGCTGGCTTATATTGAAAGTTTCCTTAGAACCGTCAAGCGCAAAAACCAAAAGCTCGCGTTCTTTTTTAGTGTTCGCAAGAAGACAAAGAGGCGCGTTCACAGAAAAATCCTTAAAATCGCTTGAAATATATGCTTCCGTGTTAAAAACATAAGACGAGGCGGCTGAAGCGACGTTTTTCATCCACGCGGCAAGGTTCTCGTCAAGAAAAAAAGCCATTTTTTGAATAACGCTGTCAGCAAACATATCTGAAACAGAAACTGAAGCCTGAAGGAATTTCTGCCCTGACAAAAGCAAGCTTCCGTCAAGAACAAAATGGGCGGCATTTTCATACTCAGTGTGCGCATAATCATAAAATTCAAAAGAAAAATCGACAGAAGATTTTTCAGGATAGACTGTAAGCTGAGCCGCAGTAAGCGACATATCGTCAAAGAAAATCTGCGGAGAAAAGCACATAAATCCGCGGCTCATAGGATCAACATAAATTTCAGTGGAAACAATCCCGCCGTTTTTCAGCTTGAAAAAATTAAGCGATAAAGTTCCGGACGGCTGAAGAGTCGCAATATTGAATCCGCCTGAAAATTCAGCGTCAATAGATTCTCCCGAAGCCGAAATTTTTGATACGGCAACATAATTTTTATCGCCTCGCGCGGCAACAGAAAAATCAATTTTTTCGCCAAAAAAATTATCGCTTAAAGAAAAGCGCAGTTTTGAATCATAATTCATATTTTTTGATGAAAAAGACGCGGAAAGGCTTCCTGAAACTGTAGAACCGTTAATTTTCCGCATAATTTCTGTTTTTTTCCGGATTGAAACAAGCGAAAACGGATTAAAATGATCGAACGAGCCTTGAAAACTGAATTCTTTTTTTTCAAAATCGCCTTTTGCGTAAACAGAAAATGGAAGAACCGTTCGCATTGTGCGCAGCTCAAGAATATTCTGGCTGTAATTGACAAGCAAATCGAGATTTGAAAGCGAATAATCCGCGCCATGCGAGTTTGAAAGGCTTAAAAGCGCCGAGCTTCCGTCAAGGCTCGGAAAGACATTTCCTGAAAGCGAAAATCCGCAGGCTATTTTCTGCCGGGCTCCGCCGTTTTTCAGCGCCTCGGTAAAAAGCGAAACCGCCCCGGCGGCCTTTACAGAATGACTGTCGGAACGTTCAAAATCTCTTACGGAAAGCTTTTTCAGCGTCAGAAAAAGCTCGTTTTTTTTGTCGGAATAATGCAGGGAAACATTTTTTACTATTATATCAAACGGAAAAGTTATTTTTTTCCAGCTGGCTTTTCCGCCGTTCTCAAATAAAACCTTCTGATTCTCATTCTTTTTTTTATCAAGCCGGCTCTTCCGGATTTCTCCTGCATCAAGACCGTTCTCAGGATCATTTTCGTCTGTGTTATTCTCTGATTTTTTTCCGCTATCGTTTTTTTCTGCAAGATTTTGAATTTTCTCTAAAAGCGCAGAATCTTTTACCGCGTCAAATTCTATTTCCACGCCGTTCAAAGTGAGCGAATTCAGCGCAAGGACAGGATTTTTTGAGAAAAATTTTGTGACGGTATATGAAAGACGCGCTTTCTTTACGCCCAGGACAACTTTTTTTGACGAAGCATCTGAAAGAGCGATTTTTTTTATGTCCGCGCCTGCCAAAATCGAAGGCGAAACAGACTGATAAGAAACAGAAAGGCCGGTTTCATCTTCAAGTTTTTTGCAGACGGCAGCTTCTATTTTTGAAATTTCTTCGTAAAGAGCCGAATAAGCTGGCCGGATCAAAGCCAGAACTGCAATTGCGAGAAAAATAAACACTGTGCTTCCGAGGCCAACGCCCAAAAACTTAGACTTCATCGGGTTTTCAAAAAATCCTGCAAGAGCTTCATTCTATCAAAAATTGCGGACTTCTTCACTTCCACTATCGGCATAATCAAAACTTTCTAATATAATGCTCAAATCCATTCAGAAAAATCAGCAAAAAAAATAAAGCTATGCAGCAAAGCAAAAAAAGGAAGCGAAAAAATATGATTTTAAGAAATTTTGTTGTCTTTGAGGGAATCGACGGAGCCGGAACAAGCACACAAATCAAAATGCTTCAGAACCGCCCTGACGCTGAAAGATTTTTTTTCACAGCCGAACCGACAAAAAGCGAAACTGGAAAATTCTTAAGAAAAATGCTCAAAGGCGATGTGAAGCTTGACGCGAAAACCTCCGCTTTCTTGTTCGCCGCAGACAGAAACGAGCATCTTTATGGGAAGGGCGAAGATTTAGGACTCGTTGAAAGAGCGAAAAACGGCAAAATCATTGTTTCAGACCGCTATCTTTTTTCAAATTTTGCGTACCAGAGCGTAAGCTGCGGCGAAGATCTTCCGAGACTTTTAAATTCTGCGTTTCCTCTCCCGGAAATTCTCTTTTTCTTTGAAATAGATCCTGAAATTTCACTAAAACGTGTTGACAACCGCGGAGAGCGGGAAATTTACGAGCAGATTGACTATCTAAAAAAAACAGAAGCGCAATATGAAAAAGTCATTTCTGAATACGAAGCAAAAAACACAGAAATGAAAATCGTGCGCCTTGATGCGGGCAAAAGCATTGAAGAAGTTTTCAGAGAAATCTGCGTTAATCTGCAAGAAAAATACGGCCGATAATCAAAAAGATGAAAAAGATTTTCCGCGCGTTTTTTATTGCGCTCGCCTTGATTTTTACAGTTTCACCAGCGTTCTCGTACATGGTCAAATACAAGGAAGATTACTACAAGCTTTTTCATGTTCATTACCAGCAATATCCTGATGACGTAATTGAAAATATCTACTGGCTTGAAAAAGCTGTCCAGGCAGATTTCTGCAATCCTCTTTATGCCGGAGTCAAAATTGAAAATGAAGATGACTGGGAAAAATACCGCTATCTTTTTATGATGCATGTAAATCTGAAACTCATAGAACAGCACATGAGGCTTGGACGAACTTACGATAAAAAAACTGCAAAATTTTACGACGCTCCGTGGAAGGATTTGTACATCGAAAATCTGAAAAAAGCGAAAAGCTGTTATGAAACGGGCCTTTATTACTGGCAGGAAGCAAAACTTTGGGCGGAAAAAGCAAATGTCGGAAAATTCAAATTTCTTTTTCTGACAGACATACAAAACTGGGAAGACGAGCGCGAACGGGTCGGAAACGGAAATCTCGATTACGACAAAATATTAAGCAGAGAAATTTCAAGAGTCCAAAAAGTGATTGAAGACTTTGAAAAAATGGAAGATAAATATTAACAATCAGAAAAACAAAAAACGGTGATTTTTAGACGAAAATGAAAATCAGAAAAATAGAAGGTGACTATGATTTTTGATGAAAAAGATATAATTTATCCGCCGGTGCATCCAGGAACCGACAGGACTTTCATAAGATTCTACAAAGGCGAGCCTGACTTGAACGCGATTTTCTTTTCTGAGCTCGAAGACGAAAGCCAGAAAAATGATTCGCGGCCTCAGAGAATATTTGTCACAGACACAAATGTGGCGTCTCTTGAATTTGCAAAGCCGTTCATAGACCTTTTCAGAGGAGAAAATTTTTCCCGTCTTGAAATCAGAGCGAACGAGAAAGGAACGCACGGGAAAGATGTCCTTTTGATTCTAGGAAGCGGAGAACCGTACAAAACAATCGAGTCAGTTCTCGAAATTGTAAAGACAGCGCTCGACAACAACGGCCAGCGCACAACAGTTTTTGTCGGAATAGGAGGCGGAGTCATAACCGACATGACAGCGTTTGCGGCCTCAATCTTCAAGAGGGGAGCGCACTGCGAGCTTGTTCCGACAACACTTTTAAGCATGGTTGACGCTGCGATCGGCGGAAAAACAGGCTGCGATTTTGAAAGCTACAAAAATATGATCGGCTCGTTTTTTCCTGCGCAAAAAATTCACATTATTCCAGCCTTTATCCAGACACTTCCTCAAAATGAATACAGATCTGGAATGGCGGAAGTTGTAAAAACAGCTTTGCTCTACTCTCCTGAACTTTTTGAAAAAATGGAGAAATCACCTGAAATTTTGGCAGAAAGAAAAAATCCGATTGTTGACGAGGCAATCAGAATTTGTGTAAACGCAAAAGCAAAAGTCGTGGAAGAAGATCTGACAGAACAAAACATAAGAATGCAGCTGAATCTAGGACACACTTTCGGCCACGCTCTTGAAAGCATGGCAGGGCTCGGAGTTGTCACGCATGGCGATGCCGTAGCCTGGGGAATCGGGCGAGCGGCGGAGCTTTCAAGAAATCTTGGACTTGCAAGCAACAATTTCGCAGAACGCATAAAAAAATGCCTTTCAGGATTCGGCTGGGAAACAGGCGCGCTTCATCCTGCAATGAAAGAAAAATATCCGGACGTCTCGGACTCTGAAATCGCTGAAATTTTGTTCAATGCGATGAAAAAAGACAAGAAAAACAGCTCGAGCCAGGTTCGTTTCGTTCTTCAAGAAGATGCCGGCAAAACTGTTATCACAGAAGTTCCAAAAGAAAAAATTATTGAAGTTTTAAAATGACACACGAACATTATTTTGACTGGGCGGCGACAAGCCCTGAAGACAAGGAAATTTTAAGAGAATCCCTTGAAATTGCGCTGGAAAATTTCGGAAATCCATCCTCAGTCCACTCAGCAGGAAAAGGAGCAAGAAAAATTCTCGAGGAAGCACGCGAACGCTCCGCGAGAGCAATAGGCGTAAAGCCAAGCCGGATTTTTTTCACATCGGGCGGAACTGAAAGCGACCATATTCCGCTTCTTTCAGTATTGAACTCTCCTATGATTTCTGAAGGAAAACGAGGAAGAATAATTTTAAGCGCTATCGAACATCCTGCCTTAAGAGAGCAATGCGCCGAACTTAAGCGGCTCGGTTTTGAAATTGTGAGCATAAATCCAGATAAAAACGGATTTGTCAGCCCGGAATCGGTCTCAGAAAAAATCACGCCGGACACGCTTTTCATAACTGTAATGGCGGTCAACAACGAGACAGGCTGCATACAGCCGATTTATGAGATTGCCGACGCAATTACAAAAGCAGCGAACGAAAAAAGAAAACCGCATTTTCATGTTGACTGCGTTCAGGCGGCTGGAAAAATCCAGCTGGATTTAGGACATAAAGGAATCGACAGCGCCGCTTTAAGCTCGCATAAAATCTGCGGCCCGCGCGGAATCGGCATTTTATATCTTGCACGTGAAATTCGCCCTTTCTTGACAGGCGGCGGGCAGGAAAACACAGTCCGTTCCGGAACTGAAAATCTTTTTGGCGCAGTCGCGTTTTCAAAATGTCTTGAAAAATATTACATCGATTCAAAATCTCTCCAGACAGAAACAGCATGCGACGCAAAAAACAATCCAGACTCAGCGAAAAATATCGGGCTCATAGATAAAAACAAAGCAGACGCAAAAATCTCCGGACACAAAAAGGCAGCTTATGAAAGATTTTTGCTCCAGAAAAAATGGACAGCAAATTTTATATCAAGACTTTCAGAACTAAAAAACTGTGTTCTAGTTCCAAAAATCAGAGCTGAGATTTCAAATTCCATTCAGGAAAAATTCAGCCCGTGGGTTTTACAAGCCGCATTCAAGGGAATTCCTGGAAATGTCATGGTGCGCGCGCTCGACTCGAAAGGATTTTTCATCTCGACAGGTTCAGCTTGCTCATCAAAAAAACAAAGCCGGCCGATTCTTGCCGCAATGAACGAAAGCCGAGATATTCAGGACAGCGCAGTCAGATTCAGCTTCGGACCGCTCACAACAGAGCAAGCGATGAATGAGCTTTTTGAAGCTATAAAAGAAATTTATCAGACTTTCAATGCTGAATAAATATTGAATCAAAGCTTGCAATACGGTAAAATTGCTAAATAATTTTTATTCGCATTTTCTAAGGAAGGATGACTATGGGCATTCGTGGAGAACTCTTTACGACTCAGGTTCTGCTAGACAACCGCTCTTATTTTTTTAACATCAAGGAAAACAGGGCAGGCGATGTATTTTTGCAGATTGTAGAAAGCAAAAAAGGCGACGGCGCAGATTTTGACCGCCATCAGATTTCAATCTTTGCGGAAGATATGCAGAAAGTTCTTGCAGGTCTTGATGATTCGCTCAAATTCATCGAAAAGGACCGCAAGGAAAAAGCTAAACTCCGCGCAGAAAAGAAAGCCGCAAAAGATGCAAAATACGGATTTGGCGGAGATAAGAAAATCGTCAGAAAGATTGGAAGAGAACCGGACGGAATCAAACGCACTGGAAAAGTAATTCATATCAAGTCAAAGAAATCAGACGACACAGATTCAACAGAGCAGTAAGCTTTTTCATAATTATTATCTTTTTGTCTAAAACACAACGCGCCGATTCTGTTTTTCGGCGTGTTTTTTTAGGACTAAAAAATATTGCATTCAAAACTTAGACAAGCAGTTTTTTTTTATTTTTGCGCGGCGATTTTTTGTATTTTTCTAATATTTAAAAGAGCGGCGCTGAATCGGGCTTGGGCCGAGCCTC
Source organism: bacterium (assembly GCA_963611155.1). Taxonomy (GTDB): domain Bacteria; phylum Spirochaetota; class Spirochaetia; order Treponematales; family Treponemataceae; genus Treponema_D. The sequence continues at coordinate 9,427 of CAVDRA010000010.1, forward strand.
ATGCAAGCTTCCTTGTGAGATTTTGTCGGATAGCCTTTGTGGCTCGCATAGCCGTATTCCGGGTAAATTTTGTCGTATTCCAGCATTATTTTGTCACGCTCGACTTTAGCGATGATGCTCGCCGCCATAACCTCAGGGTATTTTCCGTCTGCTTTAGGCTCGCATCTGACGCGGCATAAAACTTTCGGACAGCTTGTTCCGTCAGTTATCGCGGAAATAAATTCGTCCAAATTCCCGCTTTCCGCCGCTTCAGCATATTCTCCGCCCTGGGTTTTCAGCCATTCAGGAAGCTTCGATTTCATCATCTCATAAGCGATTTTCATTGCGTACATCGAAGCCTGAAGAATATTGATTTTGTCAATTGTCTCGTGATCAACGATTCCGATTCCCCAGCACGCTTTTTCCATTATGATTTTTTCGGCCGTCTCGCGTTTTTTCTCGGAAAGTTTTTTTGAATCATTCAGAATTTCAACAGGAAAATCTTTTGGAAGAATCACGGCGCCAGCAGTCACAGGTCCGGCAAGAGGTCCTCTGCCAGCTTCATCAAATCCGCAAACAAGTGAAATTTCCATTTAAAATCCCTCCTCAATATTTTCTGAATCTTCGATCATCAAACTGTTTTTATCCTTGTAAATTGCCGCCCCCCTGCGTTTATTGACGTCAAAGAAAGCTGAAAACTTATTTTTTCTTATTTTTAAATTTGAGGACACCGCTTCTATTGCTCTTCCTGTGTGCCCCGTAACATAGCAGGTGGAATTTTCAAAGCAAAGAAGAGAGTCAGAAACACTTGCGGCAACAGAAGTTTCTGCTTTGGCGGCAAAAGTTGATTCATTAGAAAAAATCTCTGAAGACAGCGCCGAAATCAGGCAGGCATAAGAAGAAGCCTGACACGCCAGATTTGAAAATGAAAAATTCATAACTGATTTTTCGCCAGTTACAAGAACACAGTTTTCACTGAATTTTCCGAAAATCTGGCACGAATTGAATTCTGAAGCAGAATTTTCCAGAACAATCATTCTTGAGTCTGAATTTTCCGTTTCTGAAAAAGATTTTTCAATGTAGCAGTTCGCAAAAGAAATGCTCGAATTTTTCACAGTCAAATAAGCCCCGGGAGAAAAAACAACTCTCGACCTCGCCTCTCCAGTCCCGGTGAACGCGCAATTTGAAAATATTTCAGCATTACGGTCAATTTTAAAATTTCCTGACACATAAAAATGCGAAAAATCAGAACTGTTTATGACCTTCAAAATTTGCTCGACGTTATTGAACGGCCGAGCCTTGCTTCCGTCTGAATTCTCGCCGGAAAACTCTGAATCAATAAAATAATTGAACTCGTCAATTACAATTTTATACTCAGCAAGATCGCTTTTATTTCCAGCAGCGTCAACTGCAAAAGCTGCAGCCTTATAAAAAACAGCGGATTTTTTTCCTGAGCGAAGCTTGATTTTCTTGAATGAATAAGGTTTAAAACTTGGAAGTTCAACATCAAGCTCAGGAGAATTCTCGTTGTAAGTTCCAGCAGAAAGCTCATTCGGACCTGAAAGAGCATAGTAAATTTTCGCCCCGTTCTCGGCCTCTATTTTCAGCTCAACATCAGAGCGGACATAAAATCCTTTTTCATCCGCATTAAAAAATGGCGGGAGCGGAGGCTGCTTGTCAACTTCATATTCTGAAAACAGCTTTCCCTGAAAAACGCCGCCGTAATAAATACCGAATTCTGCTTTTCCAGAAACAGAGTCGCCTTCAAAAGTATCAAAAACGACCTGGCTATAAAGAGAATCATTGCCGGAATTTTCTATTTTTTCCCCAAGCCCGTCAGAAAGGATCCGCATTTTGTAATTATTCTCGCCTTTCAACGTAAAAAAGGCCGCCCTTCCATCATAAAATTTCTCAAGTTCAGGTTTTGGCGGCAAGACAAAAGTCTTTATCTGATTTTCTTTATCGTAATTAACGCTTTGCCAGCTGATTTTATGCTTTTTGCTTCGGTCCAGAAAAACAGGCTCTTTTGACGCAGACCAAATTCCGTCGTCAATGCTCCAAATCAGATTTTTTCCGCTGAATAAAAATGTTGTCCAGTCTTTTATTTCAAAAGGAACATTTTCATCAAAATCTGCTGGCAAGCTAATTCTTCCCGAATTTTTTCCGCGCAATCTGATAATGAACCGCCAGAGGTCTTTTCCGTCTGTAACTGTGCATGGAATCAAGCGTGAAAGGCAGTTTTCAGGAGACACTGAAAGGAGCGTTCCGCTCATGAACGGTTTTTCGCCATTGCCAAGACAAAATTTTAGTCCGGAAGGAATTTCAAGCGGCAGCGCTCCTGAACAAAAAATCATCTCGTTTTTTAAAATTTTTTTGATAAAGTCAGAATTTTCAGACTTTTCGTCAGAAGAATTTAGACATTCCTGAACGCTATATTTTATCTCATAGCGCTCGGCAGTTTCAGGTCTGGAGTCTCCTAAAAGCGGCAGATCTGTGAACTGCGGCCCGTCAGGATCTGAAAGCTCAGAGTTTTCATTAAAGCTGTTTTTTGAATCGGCTCCGGGAAAAGAATCATAGGAATTTTCGGAGCCGTTTTCTTTAGAATCTTGAAAATCCGGAGACTTCGGGAAAATTGCAATTTTCAAGTCGATTTTGCCATTTAAATCAATCAAAACAGGACTATCGTACGCAAAACCATATTCAAGCGGATCAGAAGCTTCTCCCGACGAAGAAAATGAATAAAACGCTTCCTCGCCAGGATTTAATTCAATCGCCAAAAACTGCTTGTTCGCAAATTTTCCCTCAACAGGCGAAAGAACCCGCTGCCGGTTCTGGCAAAACAAAGAGAAACTAAGCAGAAAAAACAGTTGAAACGCGAAAAACTTTTTCAAATTACTTCATCAAGAACAGCGCGCAGTTCCGGATCTTCCTTGTAGTAATATTCTTCAAGCTCTTCTTTTGAAAGCCCGACCAGCTCATGGCTGCAATAATGAATCCAGCGGTCTTCCTCCGGCTTGGAAATGTCAAATTTCCGGCACCAATAATCAGGCTTGATTGGAAGAGTTTCCTTGTTTGTGAAATTTTTATAGTCATGAACAACAACTTTAATATCTTTTCTCGGAACGCCCTTGCTCAAAAGATAATTCACAAGATAATTCAACGTGCGGCCGGTATCGAAAATATCATCAACCAAAAGAATTTTGTCGCCCTGCCGAAGATAATCAGGAGAATAAGTCCAGCCGTCAATTCTGATTTCATCATGAGCACAGATATCTGTATAAGAACGCGCTACAACAGCAGCGTAAAGAACCGGCTTTCTTTTTTTCAATGCGAGCTTAAAATATTCGCTGATAACGTTTCCCATGTAAGCACCGCCCCGAAGCGGAACATAAATAATATCCGGAATAAATCCGTCGTGATAAATCTTGCTTGCTAGCTTTAGAGCATCATTTCTAACTGTTTCGTATGGCAGAAATTCTTTCATATTGTTTCCTCAAAATTGATTATCTTTATATAATAAAGATAATTCAACTTCATAGCAAATGCACTCAAGAGGAAAATTATGCAGATTATAGAAATCAAAGACGGGAAAATATGGCTGAATTCCGGCTTAAACCAAGATTTTTTCGGACGGACAAAACTTTCATTATTAATTGAAGAAAAAGGAAAAACCGCAGAATTTTCCGGAAAGAAAGTTCATTTTTCAGATTTTGAATTTGCCGGCATTGAAAACAAGAACGGCTACGTTTTTTTTACGGCAGAACTTTCTAGAGGAAAAACTTTTCTTGAAATTTTAAGCGAAAAAAACACCAAAAGCGCGGAATCTAGCGATGACGCTGAAAACACCGGAAAAAACTTTGAATACAAAAAAATCGCTGTGGAAAAGCTGATTCTCGCGCTGACAAAAGCATACGAACAAAATGAAAATCTGAATGTTTGCGGCGGCGCGGAAGGAATCATCTTTTCAGACGAAAAAATCATTTTTCTTCCGCCTGAGCTTTTTGAGCAATGCGCGCAAAATTCTGGCAAAAACAGCGGAAATTTTAAATTCATCTACAAGGGATTGTCTCCGAAAGAGCAGATTCTGTTTCTTAGAAGCGTAGCCGCATACAAATCGCTAACGAAAAATTTTCCGTTTGATGAAAATGATCTGACTAAAAGGCAAGTTGACATTGGCGACGAAAAATTTATTCCGATAAATCTTTATCTTCCAAAAACTGATAAAAAACTTGCGGCGGCAATTGACGCCGGACTAAAAATCAAGCCTGATAGAAATGAAAACGACGGAAGAAGAGAAACGAAAACTTCAAGGGGCGAGAAAAAAAATCTGGCAAATCTGGTTCTCGCACAAAACTTTGATTTTGAGTCTTTTTGCCATGAACTAGAAAAAAATCAGAATGAAAACGAAGAAAAATCCGGAGCAGATGATTTTTCCGCCGAAGAAAAAGCGCTCGAAAAAAAACGGGGCGCGTTCATGAAAAAGCTGAGCGCAAAAATCTCTCTGAAACGTTTTTTCAGGCGAAACAAAACAGCAATTCTCTTGGCAGCGGCTTTTCTGCTCTTTGCTACATGGATGGCGAACGGCTTTGTCAAAGAGAACAGACAGCTTGCGACCTCAAAAGGGCTTGATTCAATTCAGACAACAGCGGCAATGTACACTTTTATTCACAAGGCTGATGTTCCTAACTTGCAGGAAATCGTAAAAGGAAAGGAGACAAAGGATCTCATATTTAAGGTTGCCGGATTCTACGTGAGCTCAAAACAGCGGGAAGAGCAAAACGCGGAGGACCAAAGTGTTTCCCCAGGAAAATGGCTTTTTTACAAACAGAATTCATCAAAATGGATGTATGGAATCACGAACCTGAAAATTGACGGTGAAAATTTTACTGCGGAAAGCAAATATCCAAGAAGGATGGAAAAAACAGAATCAACAAGAAAAGAAAACGGAAAAATCTTGAAACGCGGAGACAAAACAGCTCACACAGCGGAATATTATCTCGTTCATCAAGATTCAAACAAAATTTACGCCGAAAAAATAACTGAGCAAGTCGAGCTTGAATGGAACGGAAAAAGATGGATTGTCAAAGGAGGAAAAGGAAAGAGCTCGCCGCTTTCAGTAAAGACTAAAAATTTTTCAGACGAATATTATGGACTTCTAAAAAACGGGAGCTCAATAAAAGACGCCGCCAAAAAACTTAAAACGCAGTACGAATGGCTTCCTGATGAAAACGACATCAAAAATGATGCTCTCTATCTGGCCGAAAAATACGGAAGCACAGAAGCGGAAAATTTTCTAAAAGATTAACTGGAATATTGCATATCAAAAAAACAGTTTATGAAGAATCTATTTTCCTTTTTTGTCTGCGGAAGAAAATTTTCAAAGCAGCAAAAAAAGCCGCAGAATTCTATTTTGACATTTTTACGTTTTTTGTCATATTGACACATTAAACTTTTGTGAATAGGATTTGTACAGATTTAGATTACCAGACTCATAAAACAGCGTGGTAATGAATTTCTATTTTTAGAGGTTATTTATGGCTTTTGAGTATAATCTTGAAAAACAGCACGCAAAAGGCAAACTTCATGCAATTGAAAGAATCAATTTGATTTGCGACAAAGACAGCTTTATGGAAATCTATGCTGGAGCCAGACATCAGTGCACAAACTTCGGAATGGACAAAAAAGATTTGCCATACGACGGTGTAATCACAGGATTCGGAACAGTCAACGGCAGAAAAGTCGGAATTTATTCGCAGGATTTTACAGTTCAGGGTGGCTCGCTCGGGAAAGTCCATGGCGAAAAAATCGCAGAGCTGATTGAAAAAGCAATCGAATTCAAATGCCCTGTAATTGGCGTGAATGATTCGGGCGGAGCAAGAATTCCGGAAGGTGTCGATGCGCTTTGCGGATACGGAGAAATTTTCAAGCAGAATGTGCGGGCTTCAGGTGTTATTCCGCAGATTTCAATAATTGCGGGGCCTTGCGCAGGCGGAGCAGTCTATTCTCCAGGACTCACAGATTTTATTTTTACTGTTGACAAGATTTCAGAAATGTTTATTACAGGTCCGAAAGTTGTAAAGCAGGTTATGTTTATGGACATTTCTGCAGATGACTTGGGCGGAGCTGCAATCCACGCTCAAAAATCTGGAGTTGCGCATTTTAGATGTCAGGATGAAAAATCTTGCTACGAGAAAGTCCGCGAGCTTCTAGACTACATTCCGCATTTTTACGGAGACAAAACTCCTTTCGTGGCAAAAGAGACAAAAGGAATTTTTGCGAAGCCGGATTTTAAATACACAGAAAAAAAGGCAAAGGAACTTGAGGGAATTCTTCCGGAACAAAGCACAAAAGGCTATGATGTGCGCGAAGTAATCAACCGCATAATCGACGACGGAACTTTCTTTGAAGTTATGAGCGAATTTGCTCAGAATGCAGTTGTCGGATTCGGAAAAATCGAAGGAAAATCAGTTGGAATCGTCGCAAACAACCCTGGATATTTCGGCGGAGTTTTGAACTGCGACGCATCGGATAAAATCGCGCGCCATGTCCGCTACTGCGACTGCTACAATATCCCGCTTCTGAACCTAGTTGACGTTCCAGGATTTATTCCAGGTCCGCAGGAAGAGCAGAAAGGAATCATCCGCCACGGAGCGAAAATTCTTTACGCATATTCTGAAGCTTCAGTTCCAAAAGTTACTGTTATCTTGCGGAAAGCTTACGGAGGCGCTTATATTGCGATGTGCTCAAAACATCTCGGAGCAGATTTCGTCTATGCCTGGCCAAAAGCAGAAATCGCTGTAATGGGAGCGGAAGGAGCTACAGGAATTCTTTTCGCGAAAGAGATGAAAGATCCGAACAATGCGCAGTTAGTCGAACAGAAAAAAGCCGAATACAAAGCAACTTTCATGACCCCTACTATTGCGGCGCAAAGAAATTATATTGCAGCTGTAATAGAGCCTGAGGAAACACGAAAACGCGTCGTTCAAAGCTTTGAGCTTCTTGAAAACAAAGCGTCGTCAGACGTTATCGCAAAAAAGCACGGAAATATTCCGCTGTAATAAAAACTTAAAACGAAACGTTCTCAAAGGCAGATATACGCTTCGGGAACGTTTTGTTTTCATACACTTTCCCTTTAGCAATCAGTTTTTAACTTCCTTTTTTTATAACATCAATCCGGTTTACGAGCGAAGCAGGTACGCACACTTTTCCGTCATGAATTATCCAGCCGGCCATTCCTCTAATACTCCCTGCGAACACATTTCTGTCATTTATTGAAGTTGGAGAAACCGGAAAGTAACTTATTCCATCTTTTATAAACATCTCACCGTTTGCAACTACAAAATGGAGCGATGAAGGATTTTTCGCGTCATATGCAACTTGAAAAACAACAGCGGCTTTTTCCGAGCTGCACATGATTGAATTTATATAATTTCCAATAGCTGAAGCTTTTATAGAATCAGAATTCCGAAAAACCGCCAAAGATTCCATCATTTTGTCTCTTTCTGAAATTTTTTCGATAAAATTCTGATAAGACATGTTTCCAGAATTTTGCGTTCCTGCAGATGCTAAAAAGTCAAACGCTTCTGAAAAAAGACTTTTAAAATCGCCGTTTTTAGAATGTGAAAGCCCGTAATTTTCAAAAATTCCGCTCCAATTTACTTCTCCGCTTCCAGCTGAAAAATTGCTTTTGTTTTCGTTTATAAACGAAGGGTCAACGTGCACACCAGTATAAGCAGAGAGAATTTCTGCGATACAAGTTACAACACAGCCGAGCGAACTGGCCTGTTCAACAGAAGAATTGCCAAGATTTTCGCCGTCCATCGATTGCATATTCTGCTCTTCAACATAAAGCAGCTCAAATCCGTTTCTGTCAACAAAATTGACAAAATCCCCGCCGCAATATGAATACCAGTTTCGTCCGTCTAAAACCGGATCTTCTGATGAAAATCTGGCAAATTCCGGAAAATAATCCCGAAAACCGAAATCGTAAATCTCAGCCGATGCATCAAATTTCTTGCCGGCAAAACCGCGCTGAGCAAAAACTGATTTTTCGTTCAGATAAAACAGAGGAAAGCCAAACGGGTCATATTCAAAAGAAGAAAAAACACCGTCATCGTTCATGGAAGCCCTTACCGTTCCATTTTTGCTTGTCATAAAAAGATTTTTTTCATTGCCGGATTCAATCTGCGATAATGAAATCCAGATAATCTCGCCGTCCGGAGCAAAAACAGGTGCGCTTTTTACAGTGAAACAATCCGCGTTTTCTATTTCCGAAGCCGTAAAGCCAATCTGACTTTGCATTTCCGAGATTTCATTTTCCAGCAGTTCT